>NZ_JBAZDW010000022.1:0-21373 GCF_041654235.1 Dehalococcoides sp.
GTACCTGTACCTTTAATACTGATATTGCCAATATTCATACGATTGTCAGGGCAACCCTGTCAACTACTCCTGTATTTAACAGCTTCCTGTGGCAGGCAGATAAATTCTTCGGCTATGGTGTACACGAAGACAAAGAGGCCTGGTGGGATATGTCACAGCCGACACTTGGCTTTGACACTGCGCATGTTACAGTCGGCAAAGATTACTAAAGTACAAAGGAGGATAATATGTGGTTAATAATAAGTTTTGTATTGGGAGCTTTGCTGCTTGGTCTGGTCATGTGGCTTAGAAGCAGCCATGTATCCCTGACTTGGTACGAATGGGTTTTGGGTATTGTCGGGCTGGTTCTCCTGCTCTTTACGGTTCTGTTCTTTACAGATGCTCTGGGAGAGACCGAATCTAAAGCCGCTACCATGTTCCTGCTGGTACTCGGATTACCGGCAGTTATCCTGCTGGCGCTCAGCTGGCAGCTGACTGTGCGGAGAATAAAAAAAGCGTAGCTCAGGTTTAAGGTTTATACCCTAAACGGGGGAGAAATCCCCCGTTTTTCATTTTTAAGAGGGTGGCATATTTTAGGTAAGAGCATATGCGCGGGTTGAATATTGGGGAGTTGCAGATTTGACAATATACTATATACCGGATAAATTATATATATAATGTAAAGTATTTATCCGGACAAATTCTGTTAAAATTTGAAAAATATCCGATGCAAAGGCATATTCGGCCTTCGGTAAGATAGAAAGGTTTAGGGAATGTGGATAAAGCAGAAATTATAAAAAGTATAATTGAAATTGAGGGGCAGATAGGCCAGACTGTCCTGCCCTACGCTATGAATTCATGGTGCAAGCTGGATGTTCCTCTTGCCCAAATGAAAAGTCTGTTTATTATTATGAGCAAGGGTGAAACTAATCTGAGTGCTCTGGCGCAGGGGCTGGGGGTTACCCCCGGGGATGTAACCGGCATTGCAGAACGTTTGGTTGAGCAAGGGCTGGTTATCCGCAAAACCGGTACTGTAGATAGACGGATAACCATGCTTCAGGTTACCGACAAGGGTCGTGAACTGGTTACCGATTTGGTAGAAAGCAAATCCGGGCATATGTTGCATATTTTGGAGCATATGAGTTTAGATGGGCTTGAGTCTTTGAGGAAGGGTCTTCAGGAACTCATTTTAGCCATAAGGGCACATCAGCAGGAACTTAGCTAATAGCATAAAGGAGTATTTCTTAATGTGGCATATTACCAAATGGGCCTTACGTAGCAGACTTGTTACCATTCTTTTAGCGCTGGCAGTTGCCGGTGCTTCTTTGTGGGCATTTATGGGCATTAAAGTAGAGCTGATGCCTGATATCAGCTTGCCATATACCACTGTGGTTACAGTTTACCCTCAGGCTACTCCCGATGCAGTGGTCAGAGATGTTACCACCCCTATTGAAAGGTTTGTCTGGGACGAATGGGCAGACAAGGGTTTAAAACACCTCACCTCCACTTCTTCCGAAGGCATGTCTGTAATCATGGCCGAATTTGAGTACGGCACAGATATGAATGCCGTTGGTGAAAGCCTTAATGAAGGCATCAGTAAAATCAGCTTCCCGCAGGCGGTTACCAATTTTGCCGCCATGATGGGGGCTAATGCCAAGAACCCTCAAATCATTCCTATCAATATGAATATTATGCCTATGGTAAGCTTGAGCCTGTCCGGAGATTTACCGCCGGACCAGCTAAAACAAATTGCAGACAGACAAATTGTACCCCTGTTGTCTCAGCTTGACGGGGTACTCAGGGTGGATACCGAGGGCGGAGAAAAAGATTATTTAGTAATTTCCCCCGACCCGGCCAAGATGACCCAGTACGGTATAACCATTTCCCAAATTGCCGGCATACTGGGTACCAATTACTCTTCACTGAGTGATATTGAACAGATTTCGCTGGGTGGAGATGACATTAAACTGTCAGATATTGCCACCATTAGTCTTAGTCCTTCACCCTCATCAGCCATTACCCGCACCAACGGCAAGCCCAGCGTAGGTATATCTGTAGTAAAAACCGAATCTGCCAATACAGTTGAAACTGCCAACGCCATAAATGAAAAAATAGCTGAATTGCAGGGAACACTGGGTGACGGCGTTACCATCAGTACTGTTTTTGACCAGTCAGATTTCATTGGTACCAGTATCAGCCAGCTTGAAGAAAAGGCGATTGTAGGCGGTATTTTAGCCGTATTGGTGGTCTTCTTCTTCCTTTGGGCTGTAAGGGCGTCTTTGATAGCTGCCATCTCCATTCCCCTTAGCATATTCTTTGGTTTCCTGTGCATGAGTTTATTCGGTATTACTCTGAATATACTTACCCTAAGTGCCATGACCATAGCGGTCGGGCGGCTTATAGATGACAGTATAGTCATAATAGAAGTAATCTACCGCCGTTTGCGTGCCGGGGAAAGTTTCAAAGAGGCAGCTATCGGCGGTGCCAAAGAAGTGGCCACTCCCATTACCACCGCTACTCTGGCTACCGTAGCTATCTTTGCCCCCCTTATGTTTGTCGGCGGCATTGTGGGTGAAATGTTTGTCCCCTTTGCCCTTACCGTAACCTTCGCCATGCTGGCCTCACTCATAGTTGCCCTTACCCTTATTCCGGCACTCTCCAAGTGGTTGGTCAGCTCCAAACAGAAAGTAGTTATAGCCAAGGACAACTGGTATCAAAAAGTTTATATCAAGGCCTTGAAATGGACGCTGGGACATCGTCTGGCGGTAGTAGCCACGGCGGTATTGCTTCTGATAGGCAGTGCCGGTCTTCTGCCTATGGCTGGTACTTCATTCATGTCCGGTTCGTTCGGCGAAGAAACCATATCAATAAGTATTTCACTGCCGGCTACGGCTGATGTCAGTGCTACCAGTGCACTTACCGCCAAGGTGGAGGCGCTGCTTGGGGCAAACCCGTCAGTCCGCAGTTACAGTTCAACCATCGGTACCTCCGCTACCTCCATGGCTGGCATAATGAGTGCCTCTCAGGGCGGCGGTGGCGCCAATACAGCCAGTATTATTGTTTACCTGAACTCAGATGCTGACTTGCAAACGGAACTCTCAAATATCACTCTGGCCAGCCAGGGCATTACTACCGATGGGGTTATTCAGGTCAGCTCCGGTTCGGGTGACAGTATGGGCGGAAGCATATCCAGTTCTTCCATAAACCTTTCCATACAGGGGCAGAACCGGGAAGAAATAGCCAGTATTACTGCCCAACTGTTGGAGATGCTTAAGGGTGTTGACGGTCTGGAAGAACTCAAAAGTGACCTGACAACCGTTGTGCCGGTACTTAATATTGCGGTAGACCCGGCAAAGGTGGCCACTTCCGGGCTGTCACCTGCCCAGTTAGCCCAGTTGCAACAGGAATTTGTGCTCCTGATGAATGGCGGAGCATTGCCCGGTACAACTATTACGCTGGGAAGCGGCAGTTATCCGGTTTACTTCAAGGGTATAGCTGGCAGGCTGAGTGATGCCGAACAGGCTAAAAACCTGAAAATAGGTTTCCCGGTTTCGGTCACCCTGAATGATATTGCTTTTGTTGGCGTAGTGGCAGAGCCCTCACATGTCAGCCATACAGATACCATGCTTTCTGCCACCATTACCGGCTTGATAACTGAGGCTAATGTGGGTGCGGTAAATGCGGCGGTTCAAGAACAGGTGGATGCCTTGCCTTCACATCCGGGAGTAAAGGTGGTGACCGCCGGTATCGCCGAACAGATGGGTGATACATTTATCCAGATGGGTATTGCCATTCTGGTGGCCATTGCCATTGTTTTCCTGATAGTGATACTCATGATGCGTTCTATCCGCAATCCCCTGCTTATTATGCTAAGCATACCTCTGGCCTTTATCGGTTCTATGCTGGCTTTGGTAGTAACCGGCTATACACTGGGAGTTTCGGCCTTGATGGGTATGCTGATGCTGGTGGGTATTGTACTTACCAATGCCATAGTGCTGGTATCCATGGTGGAGCAGCAGCGCAAGCATGGTCTTAGTGTTAAAGACGCCCTGATAGAGGGCGGCAAAATCCGCCTGCGCCCCATAGTCATGACGGCCCTGACTACTATTTTGGCCATGATTCCCATGGCACTGAGTGTCAGTTCCGGTACTATGTTAAGTGCCGAACTGGCTATTGTGGTTATCGGCGGCATGATAAGCTCTACCTTCCTGACCCTGTTTGTCATACCGGCTGTATACAGCATGGTTTACCGGGGTAAGTAACAGTTTTTTCCCATCCGGGGATTTATAAAGTTAGTCGGGGGTGCCGGCAAAGTAACGGCACCCCCGACTGTGTTTTGACTGCTTCATACAGACGGTATGCTTGTTTGAAGTGTTTACCTGTGGAAATAAGAGTGGATTTGGCACGCCGAAGTGATGCCAAGTACGCAGATTGTAACTAAGGGGTGCGTCTTGGGCGGGGGCGTCTTGACGGAACAGGGCTTGGTGGCTGTTTGGCAACTGCAATGTTTTTCTGCTGGTCTTTATTTTGGGGGTCTTTTTCAACAAAGACAGGTTTTTTGGAAAAAGGGTCTATACCGGTACAGTACATCAGGCTGGAATAGGTAGACGGTGCCGGCAGAAAAATCTGTACCTGCTCAGGGTTGATTCTAAGATTATCACGGGTAAACCGTTTCAGCTTCTGCATATCGCTTCGGGTGCACCCGGGGTGGGCGGCAATCAGGTAGTAAGTCAAAAATTGTTCCTTGCCGAACTTTTTATTCATGCGGTCAAACAGCTCTTTAAAGCGTAAAAGCAGTGATATGCCCGGCTTTCCCATTCTGTTCAAAACGGCTGTTTCGGTGTGTTCCGGTGCAACCTTCATCTGGCCGGATATATAGTGCTGTACCAGCTCTTTCAGGTACTGTTCGCCATACTGTCTGTCACTAAGCAGCAGGTCATAGCGGATACCGGATGAGGCAAATACCTTTTTGACGCCCGCAACCGAGCGGACTTTTTTCAGCATTTCCAGCTGTTTATGGTGGTTCACTTTCAAAGAGGGGCACACTTGCGGGTATAAACAGCGTTTGTCCTGGCACGCCCCCTCTTTCAGCTTTTTTTCACACTCAAAGCCGTACATATTGGCTGTCGGTCCGCCTATATCCTGTATATATCCCTTGAAATCAGGATACCGGGCCAGTTTTTGGGCTTCAGCCAGAATAGATTCCGGGCTTCTCCACTGGACGGTTCGTCCCTCGTGCATGGCAATAGCACAAAAATTGCACTCCCCGTAACAACCCCGGTGGGACTGGATGGAAAAGCGGATAGTCTCCAGAGCTTTTACCGCCCCCTGCTTCTGGTAATACGGGTGCTGGGTGCGTTCAAAATCCAGCCCGTAAATACCGTCCATCTCTTTTTGGGTAAGGGGCATGGACGGCGGGTTTTGGATAAGATAGCGGTTGCCGTTTTTCTGGTAAAGCCCTTTGGCGGTCAGGGAATCATTATTCCGGTAAAAATCATGAAACATATCAATCAGGGTGTGAGCGTCTTTTTCAACTGCCTCAAAAGGAGGTAGCTCCAGATAACCCGCCCTTTTTATAGCACTTTCCTCTGCCCCGGCAATATAGCAAAGCCCCCGTATATCCCGTACTTCAGTCCCGTTTTTCAGTGCGGCAGCCAGCTCAAGCACCGCTTTTTCCGCCATGCCGTAGAGCAGGTAATCCGCCTTGGCGTCAAACAGGATTGAAGGGCGGATACGGTCAGTCCAGAAATCAAAATGGGAGATGCGCCTCAGGCTGGCTTCAATACCGCCCAGCACTATAGGGCGGGTATTCTTAAAGTAATGCTTTATCAGGTTGGTGTAGACAATGCTGGCTTGGTCTGGACGGCGGTTATTTATTCCGCCGGGGGTATAATCGTCACTTTTTCTTCTTTTTTTGAGTGAGGTATAGTTGGCAACCATAGAGTCTACACTGCCTGCTGTTATCCCCCAAAAAAGCTTGGGTTCACCCAGACGGCATATATCACTATCCGTATGTATATCCGGCTGGGCAATGATACCCACCCGGTAACCCGCCTGGCTTAGAACTTTGCCGATAAGGGCTGAGCCGATAAACGGGCTGTCTATATAACTGTCACCGGTTACCAGTATGATATCCGGCTGATCCCACCCCAGTTTTAATAACTCATGGGGGGTTGTAGGTAAAAACATAATCTCTCACTCCTAAGGGTGGTTTTATTATACATTAAGGGGAAATTATTTGGGTTCAGGGCTTTTTCAGGAGGATAAATAACCAAAATCAACGTTATTATAATAAAATTGGGGTAACGGAAAGTAATTACTGTCCTAAAAAAATCTTTGGTTGTTATTCTGCAGAAGAAAGGTTATTCATCTTGCCTCGAAACTGGGTTTCATAGAGATTTGCATATAGTCCTCCCAGAGCCAGCAGTTCGCTATGGGTACCCCTCTCCACTATATGTCCATGGTCCAGCACCAATATAATATCCGCCGCCAGAATGGTACTCAGGCGATGGGCAATGACAATGCTGGTACGCCCCACCATTACATGTTTCAGGGCTTCCTGAATAAGGTATTCAGACTGGCTGTCCAGTGAGCTGGTGGCTTCGTCCAGCACCAGTATACGCGGGTTTTTAAGGATAACCCGTGCCAGTGCCAGACGCTGTTTTTCGCCCCCGCTCAGCCGGTAACCGCGCTCTCCCACAATAGTTTCATATCCTTGGGGCAGACCCTTTACAAACTTGTGGATATTGGCTGCTTTGGCCGCCGTTTCCACTTCTGTCTGGGTAGCATCAGGTCTGCCGTAGAGCAGATTGGTACGCACAGTATCATGGAAAAGGTAGGTCTCCTGAGTGACCATGCCTATCTGGGCGGCAAGTGAGTCAAGGGTAACATCCATAAGGTCATGCCCGTCTATCAGTATTTGCCCGGCAACGGGGTCATACAGACGGGGGATAAGATAGGTAAGGGTTGTTTTGCCTGCCCCGCTGGGGCCAACCAGCGCCACCAGCTGGCCGGGTTCGGCTCTGAAAGAGATATGCTCCAGAACTTCGCCGTTTGTGCGTTCCGCACCGGCGGCATCTTTTTCACCGCCGTTTCGGGGCGCACCACCTGCACCGGACAATACCGAAACTACATCCTCCATCTGGCCGAAACGCCGCACTTCCCTGAGGAGTCCTTTTTCTTCCCGCTCATAGTGGAAAAGAACGTCCTTAAATTCCAAAACGCCGCGTACCTTTCCCAGAATACAGGCGTTTTCTTTTTCTTTTATATCAAGCGGTACATCCAGTACCTCAAAAACGCGTTCAAAACTAACCATAGAGGTGGCAAAATCCACCGGGGCGTTAGTCAGGGTCTGCAAGGCCCCGTACAGGGTAGTCAGGTATACACCCAAAGCTACGATAGTACCTATAGTCAGTGTTTCCTGGATTACAAAATAGCCCCCTACCCCGTAAACCAGAGCTATGCCGATAGCACTTAAAAGACCTATGCTGGCGAAAAACAGTGAGCCTGTAACCGCCCGTTTTATACCTATGTTTCTTACTTCTTCGGAACGCTGCTTGAAACGGCGGTCTTCTTCAGAGGAACGGCCAAACAGTTTGACCAGCAAAGCCCCGCTTATGTTAAGCAGTTCCTGGGCAACGGCATTCATTCTAGCGTTCAGGTCAAGCTGGTTTCGGGCAATATCCCGCAGCCTGTTTCCCAGATGATGGGCAGCCCAGAAGAAAAGGGGCAGTATAGCTACACTTACCAGTGCCAGCCGCCATTCCAAGGTAACCATTACCGAAAATACCACTACTGCCTGAATCAGGCTGGTTACGATAGATACAAAAGTATTACTGATAGCAGTCTGGGCGCCGATAACATCGTTATTAAGGCGGCTCATCAGTTCACCGCTTTTGGTGTGGGTAAAAAAGCTGAGTGACATACGCTGCAGGTGCGAAAACATGGCCAGTCGGAGGTCGGATATAACCCCTTCGCCCACATGTGAGTTATGTCTCCTCAGCACCACGTTCAAGAAACTGGTCAGCAGAGGTATTGTCAGCAGTGCCGCAATCAGCCAGCTTAAACGGGTCAAATCCTTGTTCGGCAGAGTAGTGTCTATCAGGTCACGCAGTATCAGAGGGGTCAATAACCCCAGTCCGGTGGTAGCCAGAGTGAGGAGGAGCATCCAGAGAACCAGCCACCGGTAAGGGCGGGCATAACTCCATACCCTTTTCAACAAGCCCCGGGTAATTTTGGGCTTCTCGTCAGGGGAGTTTCCATTTATACGGGAATAATAGCTGTGTATCATGAACATCTATTATAGCATTTTCAGTCCGTACGGCAGTATGTGTCTCAATTTTGTTCGGGATATTAAAAGTTACGTATATGTAAGTCTTGACAGTAACGTCACATGGTGTTAATATCATTACGAAATGGATAATGAAGTCGCCTACCAGATAAGTGAAATAGCCAAACAGTCCGGTGTCAGTCTGCGTACAGTCAGGTTTTACCAGCAGAAGGGACTGATTGTGCCGTCTTTGCGTACCTCAAGCGGCATGAGTCTGTATTCCCAAAAAGATGTCAACCGGGTTAAGCTTATACGACGCCTTAAAGATACCGGAATGAGCCTGAACCGTATTCTGGATATACTAGATGCAGGCGGTGAAACTGACCGTAAGGCCAAGGCTGAGCATACCCTTAAAGTGCTTAAGCTGGAAGCGGAAAATGCCGCCAGCCGTATTGCCGAACTTGAGCGCCAGAGCTGTGAGAGAAAAGAGATAATAAGTCTGGTTAGCAAATGTCTGGGTTGTGACATGGAGGTGTGCCCTGAAATGTGCCCGCCACGTAATCATCTGATTTATTAAATAAAAGGAGGAATATATAATGTCAAAAATTCTAGTGGTTTACCAAAGCTTCGGGGGCAAGACCAAATCTTTAGCTGAAGCGGCGGCAGCAGGTGCTCGTTCAGTCGGGGCTGAAACTGTAATTAAAGAAGTTTCAGCTGTCAGTGCTGACGATTTATCCGGTATTGGCGGGGTTATTCTGGCTACTACCCAACCCTTCCAGTCTATGGCAGGCGGAACTAAAAGCCTGTTTGAACGGCTGTGGATGGGACGGGACAAGATTAAAAAGGGTATTCGCTTGGCCATTATTATCTGCCATATGAATGATACCAAACCCACCGAAGATAGCATCAAAGCTATTGCCGGTCATCTTGGTCTTGAGCAGGTAGCTGGCGGACTGACTGTAAAAGTAGATGAAATTGAAGCTGGAAAAGAGAGCGCCAGACAGCTGGGTATTGCCATGGCTCAGGGCGGTTAGCAGACAGCTTTAACCCAAAATCTTCCTCTGCCCTTATTCTCTCCGGCAGGGGGGAATGAATTTGATTATAACAGGCAAATCTAAAGGGCATCGGATTATCCGGTGCCCTTTAAACTATACTTAAACTAAAACAGTTTGCGGGTATTTTTATCAGGGTATATTTATTTTCCCTGTTCCTTCAGCTATATGCATAGCGGCAAAGCCGTCTTCGTCACTATAGGCCCACAGGATATTATTGGATCCATGCACAATGTTCTGGTCATAGGTATCACCGGTGGTTAGCAGTCTTTTAAACTCCAGTATGGTATAGCCGCCGGATTCGGTGCCCCCGTATTCCAGAATACTGCTTGTTCCGCCAAGTTTGGTATCCAGAGAATGCTCCTCTTTGTTTAGGCCCCACAGGTCATAAATATAGGCTTCTCCGCTACTCACTCCGCCCAGTGCAAAATCAGCCGAAGTGTGGCCTTTGGCAGGCAGGGGTTGAAAACCGATTGAAATCCAGCCGGTAGCCTTGGCCTTGATGCCAATATAAACATACTGGTCATCTGTTCTGGAAAACAGGGTAAAGTTGGCATTTAGGGCTGAGCTATTGGTATATTCGCTCACCGTTATAATCCCGTCTGCCACCCATTCCGCCAGTGCGGCAGGGTCTGAAATCTGGGTGGTGGAATCTGTATTATCGGGCGGGTCTGAATTCATCTCCGCAATGGCGGCACAAGAAGAAAACAGCAGACTGGGCAGAACCAGTATGGCAAGCAATGTAGCTATATGTTTTTTATTAGACGGCACATTAATCCCCTTTTTTGATTTTATAGTTTGAATATATATCAATTATACTAAATATTGTTAAAGAAATACGAATTATTGTCTGGATGAACCTTATATAGTTATCAGATTAAGCCTTTTAGCCTGCTTGTTGCTTTAAAGCCTTGTTTAAAAATTGTTCCAGAATTGCAGGATGAAAAGGTTTGGAAATGTGCATCAGGTCAGTCTGCTGCATCTGGGCTTCCAGATCCGAAACGGTCATATCTCCGGTCATGAAGATAACCTTGCCTGCCAGTTCCGGTCGTTTGGAAATCATTTGCGAATAAAATTCCAAACCGCTCATGCCCGGCATACGGATATCCAGCAGTACCAGATCAAAGCTGGTTGTTTCCAATTTTGAAAGGGCCTTAATCGGGTCACTGAAACTCTCAACCTTATGCCGCATCTGCTCCAGTACCCGGGTAACCAGCTGGCATATATGCTCTTCGTCATCTATTACCAGTATGCTGGCGGCATGGTTATCACCGGCTTTTGGCGTTAGCCCTTCCTGCTGGACAGTCCAGTCTTCTGTTTCGGAAGAATCCATCGGCAGGTTGATAGTAAAAGCCGTACCCCGGCCGTATTCACTCTCAACCCCAATAGTGCCGTGGTGATCAAGGATAATAGCCATAGCCAAACTTAACCCCAGCCCGGTCCCGTCTTTGGGGCCTTTGGTGGTGAAAAAAGGCTGGAATATTTTAGCTTTAACTTCCGGTGTCATACCGGGACCGTCATCTGCAATGCAGATGCTGAAAAAGCTATCCTCCCGGGTAGTAGTTATGGTTAGTTTCCCTCCGTCATGTGCCTTTCTCATGGCTTGTTCGGCATTGATGACCAGGTTAAGAAATACCTGTTGCAATTGTCCCGGATCAGCGGTAATCCAAGGCAGATTCTGGTCATACTTACGGATAACCTCTATATTGGCGGTTTTAAATACATAGCTTCGGAATTCCAAAGTATTATCAATAAGCTCATGAACATTCAGCCGTGTCTTTACGGGTTTATTTTGTCTGGCAAAGGTGAGTAACCGTCTTACGATCTCCACTACCCGCTGAGAACCGTGGTTGATTACCTGAAGATCCGCCATGATATCTTCGGGCAGGTCTTCACGGGCTGCAAGAAGCTCGGAGAAACCTATAACCCCGGTTAGCGGGTTATTTATTTCATGGGCTATTCCGGCGGCCATCTCGCCTATCGCGGCCAGACGGCTGGCCATTTCTGCCTTATCCCGCAGTCTCTGGTTTTCAAGCTCGGCTTGTTTGTGGGCAGTCAAATCACGGATAATAGCCATATCTGCGATCTGTCCGTCATATTCAATCAGACTGGCGCTTATTTCAACATATACCTCTTGGCCATTCTTGTTAATCAAGCAAGCCTCGTACCTGCCTGATGATTTCTGTCCTTCAATCCGCTTCTGATAATGCTTCTCAATCAGCTCTCTTTGTTCGGGTGATATAAATTGGACGAAGGGTTTTTCCAGAATATCTTCCATAAGGTAACCGGACAACTCTTTCATTTTAGAGTTGGCATAGACTACCAGCCCGTGCTGGACAATGATAATACCGTCATTGCCATGCTCCACCAGTGTAAAGTACTGTTCCTTGCGTTCCTTAAGTTCCTGGTCAGTTTGTTTGCGTTGGCTTATATCGCGGATAGTAGCCAGCCAGCCTACCAGTTGTTTTTGTTTGTTAAATAGGGGTTGCTTGTCCAGTTGGTAGGACTTTCCTTTTACTCTGGTCGCAGATTCCATGTCAAGGTGACCAAAATCTGTGATGGACAAACACTCTAGAAGGGGTGAGAGTTCGCACAAATCTCTTAGTTCCTGTCCGACCATAGTGTTGTCCAAACTGGTCATTCTGCAGGCCGCCGGGTTGGTTTCCAGCAGGCGGTTAGATTTATCAAAAACCAAAATACCGTCATTCATTTGCTGGAGAATAAGGGGATAGGCAAAAGGGATTGTTTTAAACAGCTTGAAGCGCATCAATCCCAGGGTTATGGCTATGCCGGAAATAGCAAACATCATGGGGGTAAGGTCTTTGCGCGGTAGTGACAGCAAATCAAAAATATATATAACGTTCCAGACCAAAGGCAGGCTAACTGCAAATAACAGTATAAAGGCCTGTTTGCGGTATATGCGTATTCCGGTGAATAACTGGCGTATTAAAATAATGGTTACGCCGGTAATCAGGGTATAGTTGTGTGCCACTGCTACCCAGAAAAGCACCCCGTAGGTTTTGGCAACTATCAGAAAAGGCCCGGAAGTAGTCTGGTGTTCGTTTGACCACATAAGATGGTGGGCGTCATTACTCCAGACCATTATCACTATGAAGAGCGGAAAGATGAAAAGGAGTGCCTTTTTCCAGTTTTCAAACGATTTGCCGGTGTTGGTATATTGAATAGCAAAAATCAGCCAGATTACCGGAACACTCATTGATCCCAAATAACCGATATTGTTAAACAGCAGTTGCTGACTCAGGCTGCTACTGGCGGCTTCAAACATAAAGCCGAATCCCCAGATAAATGTTGCCACACCAAGTGCCAGCATAGACCGGGCTACTGGTGCTTCACGGTTTTTCCAGCTTAATACTACTACTGTCAGACAAGCCAGTAACGAAATTGTCATGGCCAGATAGTAAAAAAACAGATAAGATTCGCTCACCGGGCTTCTCCGTGGTTATCAGATCTGAATATATCTTTACCTGCCTTGATATTTGAGGCTACAAGAGAAATTATATGTTGTTAGTAACAGTGTCATAGTATATGACTAATTTTAATACCCTTCATTGTATTCCTTGAGTAGATTTGTAGCAAGAATTTACCCCTTTTGTACCATAAAACTTTCTTCCTATATAAGGTGCAAGGGCAGTATATTCAGGAGAGTCAATTGAAGGGTTTTAGGCAATATTGAAATAAAAGCGGTACTTTGGTTTCGGGTAATAGCAGAATCCGCCTGCCAAGGGATACAAATTTAAATATTATTTATGTGTAATCAAGCCGGGTTTGAAATAACGCCGGCATATCCGTATAATCAAATCCTTTTAATCCGGCATATAAAGGAGTCACGTGGAGTCAAAATTATCAAACCCCGCCCCTTTAGGTTTATTAGGTTTCGGCATGACAACAATCCTTCTAAATATCCACAATGCCGGTTTTTTCCCTCTGAATGTTGCCATTCTGGCTATGGGGATCTTTTATGGAGGATTAGCTCAGGTGATAGCCGGCATACTGGAATATCGCAAAGGCAATACTTTCGGCATGACTGCTTTTATTTCATATGGTATGTTTTGGCTGACTCTGGTATTTATCCTTATAGCTCCCCAAATGGGTCTGCCTGAAGTATGGGCTGCGCCGCCTGCCTTTCTGGGTTGGTATTTGTTTCTTTGGGGGCTGTTTACGTTCTTTATGGTATTTCCTACCCTAAAGAAAAACAGAGTAATGGCATTCGTTTTTATAAGTTTAACGGTTCTATTTTCCCTGTTAGCTATAGGTCACTGGGTACCCGGAGACGCAGGCAAGATATTTATCCGTATTGGCGGCTGGGAAGGCATAGTTTGCGGTCTTTCTGCAGTATACCTTGCGGCGGCAGAAATCTTGAATGAAAGCTGCGGTAGGCTGGTATTACCCGTTTTCCCTTTGGAAAATAAAGAGTGTAATAAGTAGATTTGCAGGGAGAAGATGAAACGATTGTTAGAGAAAAGTAAATATTTTACGCTGACGGCAGTTTTCTCAATGCTGCTGGCCTCGCTTATGGTTTTTTCTTTGGGCATTATGAAAGCAGTCAAGATTTTGGGCGGTTTTCTCTCCAATTTTGCAGAGGAAAGTGTTGATTTGATTCCTTTCATAGAGCTTATGGATATATTCCTTATAGCTACTGTGCTTTTGATTTTCGCACTGGGTATTTACGAATTATTCATTGGGAAGCTTTCACTTCCCGAGTGGCTTATTATAAGAAATCTCCATGACCTGAAAGTGAAGCTGAGCAGTTTGGTGATTATGGTTATGGGCATTATATTTTTAAAGCATTTGGTGGAATGGCAGGACCCGCAGGGTACATTTTATTTCGGCTTGGGTATGGCTGTAGTATCTGTGGCTTTAATAGCGTTTAATTATGTTGGCAGTAAAACAGAATAACGGCATGGTTGCTTTAGCACAAATCTTAGCGGGGGTTGTAATCCCCCGCTTTTTATTGGCTATCGGGAATTAAGTATCATACTTCATAAAAATCAGTTATTGCCCCAATTGCACCGGCTCGGCTTATCGTCTATTATTAACCTGAGATGAAGAAATTTATAAAGAATTTCAAAATATACAAGGTTCTGACCGGTCTGGTTTGTACCGCTCTGCTGTTTGGCACTTTGCTGGGCGGGCTGTTTTCAGCTTCTACAGTAATTGCTCAGACAGAAAAGCCCATCCTTTCTCTGTACCTACTTTCCGGTTACTATTATATGGACATAATACCTGGTGAACCTTTGAAACTTTATCTGGAACTTGAAAATGCCGGTACTCAGGAAATATTTGATATAACCCTGTCGGCGGATGTACCTGCAAACTGGGTAGTGGAATATAGCCCTGCATCCATTGACTATCTGGGTGTCGGCCAGCGTAAGTCGATTGAGGCGGTGGTGCTTGCTCCTTCAGATGAGTCCCGCGGAGAGTACAATCTGGTTTTCATAGCCGAATACCAGCAGATACGTACTTTCAGCAATACTGTTCTGGTGGTCGGAGACATTCCCGGATTGTGGCAATGGGTGGGGTTGGGTCTGGGAGCGGTAATGATTGGCGGGTTTATTTTCCTGTACCGCCACTTTAACCGTAATTAAGGGTTTTGAGGTGATGAGATGATTGAACGTGTGCATGAACATTTGATTGCTGAGCTGGCTTCCAATGCCCGCACAGATACAATATTTGTCCTGACCGCTATTTTCCTTAATCTGATAACTCTGGGTATAAACTCCGGCATAGCATCCTCTTCCGGTGAAAATACCCGGACAGTGGTTATGTTTACTTTTGTGGCACTGATAGTGGTTGTAAATTTTGTAGTTGAAGTAGGACTTATCCGCGGACGCCAGATGAGAGCTAAATTAATTAACGGTTTGCTCAGAATGTATAAAGATCAGGGTGTGGCAGATTACTATGACCCGTCTATGCTCAGTGATTATGCCCTCAGGTACAATCTCTTCATGCTGGCAGTCCTGTTTACCGGGCTGGTGGCAGTGGTAATACCCTTTTTGCTCAGGTAGCTGTCATGTCCTCTGTAGACGCCTGTAAGCATTACGAGTAAGTAATGTTTATATCGCTGTGGGCTTGTATCAGGATACGGGCAGAGCCCCCTGTGGTATGCGGGCAGACGAAGTCAGTGGTGCTCTTTGATAGCCAGAATATTTTTCAAACTGCCTTGCAAAGCACGGTATATTTCAGGGTCAAACTGTTTGCCCACATTTTCTTCTATCATTTTCAAAGCTTCCGGCACGGAAAATGATTGTAACCGATAAGGACGTTTGGAGGTTAAGGCGTCAAAAACATCTACAATGGCAGTGATGCGCCCGGCCAAAGGTATATTTTCGCCTTTTAATCCGTTCGGGTAACCACTTCCATCCCATTTTTCATGATGGTTAAGGGCAATCACCGCCCCTTGTTTAATTATTTCTGAGGCGGCTCCCTCCAAGATGTTGGCTCCGATAATAGTATGTTGCTTCATTATTTCCCATTCCTGGGGGGTGAGTGTTCCGGGTTTCAGGAGTATATGGTCAGGAATACCAATCTTGCCTATATCATGCATGGGGGCGGCATACAGGAAAGATTCTATTTGTTCGGCGGGTAAACCCATGGTTTCGGCTATCTGGGCGGCATAACGGCCTATTCGCCGTATATGCATACCGGTATCCTCGTCTTTGTATTCGGCGGCCCGTGACAAACGAAAGATAGTATCCAGCGAGGCCGCTTTTAATTTATCCAAAGCCTGCCTGAGTTCTTCAGTCCGTTCGGATACTTTCTTTTCCAGCTCAAGCTGGTAGCTCCTGTTTTCCAGTATGAGACGTCTATGTTCCTGTGCCCGTTTGGTGATGTGTATCAGTTCTTCTAAATTAAAGGGTTTAATGACATAATCGTATGCACCCAGACGGAGACATTTCAAGGCAATTTCAATATCGTTTATGGCTGTAGCCATAATAACTTCGGTATCCGGTTTGAGGGTTTTTATATCCTGCAGGGTTTCAATACCTGTTTTGCCGGGCATGTTGATATCCAGCAGAACCACTGCAATCTGTATCCCTTTGATTAGTTCAATGGCCTCAATCCCATTACCGGCTGTCAGACACTGGTAGTTTTCGCCTGAAAACTTTACACGGAGTAATTGACGTATCAGTTCTTCGTCATCTACTATCAGTAAAGTGTCCTGTTTTAAATCCATCAGTTATCCGCATCCATTTTATTTAATATCTTGTTTATAGCTATTTTAAGCAGGGACATATCAAAGGGTTTGGTAACATAAGGGATATCGTGGTTATCAAGATAATCTCTGACTTTGGCATCAGATGTATCACCGGTGATAAATATAATATGGCCGGTCAGTTTTGGCCAGTTGCTGATAATATTTTTGTAAAGTTCGGTTCCGCTCATGCCGGGCATGCGGATATCCAGAAAGATAATATCATAGGTATTCTCTTTGAGTTTTTCCAGAGCTTTTTCCGGGTTTTCACATTCATCTACCTTGTGGCCATCTTGGCGTAAAATGATTTTTAACAAGGATCTGACTGCCGGTTCATCATCTATCACCAGGGCTGAAGCTATTCTGTTTGATTTCAGATAGGCCTTATCTATTTCTCCGTAGACTTGGGCGGGGATTTCACAAGTGGTGGTTATGGGCAGTTCTATCATAAAGGTAGCGCCTCCATCAGGGTTATCTTCCGCCCATATTTTGCCGCAGTGCTCCAAAATGATGCCTTGTGACAGGCTTAAACCCAAGCCCGTTCCCTGCCCGGGGTCTTTGGTGGTGAAAAACGGCTGGAATATTTTATCCATTACATCCGGCGGTATACCTGCCCCGTCATCTTTAAATGAAATGCGTAGGTACTTGCCGGCTTTTTTAGTTTTTACCGTCAGAGTACCTTTTTCATGGATTTTTTTCATGGATTGTTCGGCGTTTAATATCAGGTTCAGAAAAACCTGCTGTATTTGGGCAGGATCAATATCTATCCAGGGTAGATTTGGAGCATAATCCCGGATTATGGAAATTCCGGCAGTTTCCAGTACATAACTTCGCAGTGCCAGGGAGTTATCTATCACATCTGTAATATTGACCTTGCTGACAATCGGTCTTGTCTGGCGGGCAAAGGTCAGCAGCCTTTTTACAATCTCAACTACCCTGAGGCTTCCGTTGTTTATTATCTTTATAGAGTCCTGTATATCAGCAGGCAAATCAGGTCTGTTGGCAAGCAGCTCTGCAAACCCGATAACACCGGTTAACGGGTTGTTTATCTCATGGGCAATGCCGGCCGCCATTTCCCCTACTGCGGCCAGACGGTTAGCTACATCTGCCTGTTCGCGAAGTTTTTGCCGTTCAGCTTCGGCCTTCTTAAGCTCGCTGATATCTCTGGCCATGGTAAGGATAGTGGGCTGTCCCTCAAAAATGAATATTCTGGCTCTTAGTTCCACCGGTATTTCCCGTCCGGTTTTGGTCACAAATATCCTTTCAAAGGTGGCTTCCTGATTTTCCACAATTTTTTCAATAACAGAGGAGAATAACGTAGCATCACCTGCCATGCCTTTAACAAAATCTGTTACCTTCATATTTCGCAGCTCGTCCCGGCTGTATTCCAGTATTGCCACACATGCATCATTTACTTCCAGAAGTTTGCCAGGTGTTTTATCCGGTTTCGGGCGGTGGACAAAAATAGCATCTGAAACACTGTTAAACAGGGACAGGTAGGTCTCACGCTCTGCCTTCAAAGCCTCTTCAGATTTTTTTCTGGAACTGATGTCTTTGATAATATGGACCGACCCTGTCACCCGGTGAGACGCATCAAAAATGGGTGAGGTGGTTGCTTCAACCCATATACCAAGGTTTTCTTCAAAGTATTCACTTGTCTGGGTTAGCCCCGTTTCAAGGGTAAGTTTATGCGGGCATATGGAATAGGGTTTGCTGGTTGCATGGACAAGTTCATAACAATGCCTGCCTATAATTTCCACCGGAGACAGATTCAAGGAGTTGGCGAATGCGTTATTGACCCGCTGAATTACGTAACCGGCGTCCACAATGCAAATCATATCGTTTATAGAGTCAAAAGTAATGCTCCACTCTTTAGCCGAATGGACCAGATTCTCTTCCATAAGTTTGCGGTCGGTTATATCACTGGCAACGGATAATGCCCCTACCGTTTTACCGGTGATATCCTTTAGCGCATGTGACCACCAGCCCAGCAGACGTTTTTCGCCATCCTTGCGGCGTTGCCAGCTTTCGATATAAAGTGTGTTTTCATCTCCGTTAAAAACTGGTGCAATCTTGTGGTAAGTATCCTGCTCCCCTTCAAAATAGTACGATGCCTCTTTGCCGATGACATCATCCCCAAAAAACTCTCTGCCGGATTCGTTTATCCATGTGTAGACCCGGTTTTCATCCACTTCGGCTATAATATCCGGGACAGTAGCCAGTATAGTCTCCTGGTGTTTATATATAGCTTTAAAAGCCTCTTCAGATTTTCTGCGTTCGGTTATATCCCTTATCACGCTTACTATCAAGCGGGTATTGTTGACAGTGGCGCCCCGGGAACTTACCTCCACAGGGAAGATACTGCCGTCTTTATGGCGGTGATACGATTCAAATAGTATTCCGTCTGAATCAGCTAGGGCTATTTGTTGGGGAATAGATGTTTGTGTATTAAGCGGGCGTATGTCATATATAGTCTTGTTTAACAATTGCTTGCGGCTGTACCCGTAAGCTTTGGTAGCGGCAACATTGGCCTCAAGTATTTTCCCGCTGTTTTTATCTAGAAACAGGATGATATCCCGGCTGTCATCGGCAATCAGTTTGTATTTTTGCAGAGATTCTTCGGCTTGTTTGCGTTTGGTAATATCTATAATACATGGGGTGTAATATAGAATTTTACCTTCATCATCCTTTATCGTGCCTACAAATAAATGTCCCCAGAAAACACTGCCGTCTTTATGACGGTATTGCTTGTCCCGTTCGAAATGGTCTATGGCGCCTTTGTTCAGGAGTTTTAACTGATACATATCGTATGCCAGAAATTCGGCAGGGGTCAAATCTTTAAATGTAATGGAGGCAAATTCCTTTTCGGAGTATCCCATCATCTTGCACATGGTTTTATTAACTTGTATAAACTTAAAATCCAAATTGGCTATAGCTATCCCAATGGGTACCTGGTCAAATACCAGGTGAAAACGCTCTTCGCTGATTCGCAACTGGTTTTCAGTTTTTTTGCGCTGGGTAATATCCAGTGAGAGTATAAAAATACCCTCCGGTACCGGTTCAATACTTAATTCAAACCAGCCTTCAGTGAGGTCAGGGAAAATAAACTGGTTTTCCATTTTGACGGTAATCCTTTTCTCCATGCAGAGACGGAGATTGGTAAATAACTCGGTGTTTTCAATCCCGGGGTATAATTCCATCATAGTATGGCTGAAGAGTGATTCTTTGGTCAGACGGCTTTGCTGAACCGCCGCTTTATTCAGATACTTATAACGCCAGTCATATCCAATAATCTGGCAGCCCTCCAGCATGTTGTCCAGTGCTCCCCTGTAGCGTTCTTCACTTTCGGCAAGTTTTAGTTGGGCCAGTTTGTAATTAGTCATATCATGAATTATGGCCATATTGGCAGGTTTGTTTTTATACTCAATATGGCTGGCATTTATTTCAACCGGTATCTTGCGCTTGTCTTTGGCAACAATTTCTATCTCATATTGGTTAGGTATTTTTTCTCCGGCCAGCCGCCTCTGGTACCGATCCAGTACCAGCCCCCGGTATTTAGGGGAAACGAAGTCAACCATGGGTTTTCCCGTGATTTCTTCCAGGTAAAACCCGGACAATTCAGTCATTTTTGGATTGGCATAAACTAGCAGCTCATCCTGAATTATGATAATTCCGTCATTGCTTTTTTCCACCAGCGTGGAGTACAAAATATTGGACTGGCGGAGTGTTTCATGGGTTTCTTTGGACTCGGTAATATCTTTGGCAAAAACAGATAGGCCACTTGCAGTCGGGTACGCACTAATCTCAAAATAGTGTTGCTGTTTTCCAATCTGGTACTTTGAAGGAAAATGCTGGGGAAGCTTGGTTTTTAGGGCTTTCAGATAAGCTTTTTCAGTATCTGAGCCCTTGGTTTTTGGGAAAAGGGTATAAATAGATTTGCCTATGGCATCTTTGGCAGATATGCCGGTGAGTTCTTCGGAGGCTTTGTCCCAGTATATATAATTTAAATCCTGATCCATCTCAAAGAAGATGTCAGCTTGTTCCCTGTGCTGTTCACCCTTGGACAGATTTGCCAAGTTTGGAGCAGGCATGCCTTGAGTATCAGATTTGATCTGAATATTTGGTAAAGGATTGCCGCCCGTCAATTTTTTCGGGTGCAGGGTCTTTTTCTCCAGCTTATCTTTCACAATTCGGTTACCTCTTAATCTGTCGGCTACCGGGTGGTTGTATGCCAGAGGAAATAATTCATACGGATTGAGTTTATTGGATAACCCCAATCCCATTTGTTGCTGTATTAAGGTTTGGCACACATATATGGTATGCGGCTGGTTGTATCCATCTCAGGTCTGCCGTTTGGCAAGTCCTGTAGTTTTGGCCGATACCTGACCATTGCGTTCAGGGTTGATAAAAACCTCTCTGTTCGTATATTACCCTGCATAATAGTATTACTCCAAATGCTTGCCTGTGTAAATACCCCGTTTATCGTTTTTGGGGTGGATAAGTGGCACTGAGGTGGTTCTGCGGGGCTATGGCGAGTGTCTGCCCTGAGCGGCTTAAGGGAGTATGGTTTGGGGTTTAAAAGCCGCTCAGGGTTATGGGTTAAAATATGGCAGGAGTTATCCATAGAGACATAGCTTAGCTTTTGGTATACCTTTGTCGGTATCCGGCTGATTGGCAAGTTCTGAAGAATTAAACAGGTTTCTTCCAGTTCCGCCGAATGCAGGCAGGAAACAGTATGACGGCTTTAAAGCCGCTCTCTCCCCACAAAGCTATAATCCCATCAGATATTTCACTCATGTTTGGTTTTTAGCCTGTCTGATATTTTAGCCGTTAGCATATTTGTGGCTTGGCTTAAGGTTC
>NZ_JBAZDW010000023.1:0-21033 GCF_041654235.1 Dehalococcoides sp.
CTTTTGTACATTGTCTCATCCCATGTATCCGGAGATACCAGTGAAAACGTTTAAACTGGTAGCCGAAACTGCCGGCGAAAGACTGGATAAATATATTACCCAAAAGGAATCAGGGCTTTCCCGCAGTTTTATTCAGGAACTGGTGAGTTCAGGTCATATACTGGTAAACAACCAGTCTGCCAAACCCAGCCTGAGGCTTAAAACCGGCGATACAATAACTATAGAAATCCCTCCCGAAACCCCCTCTGAACTTAAAGCCGAAAATATACCGCTGGAAATAATCTTTCAGGATAAAGACCTGTTGCTTATAAACAAGCCTCCCGGACTTACCGTACATCCTGCCCCCGGTCACCCTGACCACACACTGGTAAACGGGGTATTGGCACTGGAACCTGAAATGGAAGATTTTGATGACCCTCTTCGCCCCGGAATAGTCCACCGTCTGGATAAAGATACCTCCGGACTGCTGCTGGTAGCTAAAAACCGTCAGGCACTGGCCAACCTGTCTGCCCAGTTTAAAGAACGGACCGTACGCAAGTACTATCTGGCACTGGTAAAAGGGGAACTAAGGCCTGCCGAAGGGTTTATTGAAGCCCCCTTGGGGCGTGACCCCCAAAACCGCCAGAAAATTGCAGTGGTATCTGACGGGAGGCATGCCCGTACCGGGTATAAAGTACTGCGGTATATTCAAGGATACAGCCTGCTTGAAGTCAAACTTGAAACCGGCCGTACCCACCAGATACGTGTCCATTTTGCCGCCATAGGCCACCCGGTGGCAGGTGATGCAGTTTACGGCCAAAAGGAATCCTGGGTAAAACGGCAGTTCCTTCATGCGCACCGCCTTAGCTTTGCCCTGCCTTCAAACGGGCAGGTAGTGGAGTTCACCTCCCCTCTTCCGCCGGATCTGGAAGAAGCCCTGAAAATACTGGAAACCCCCTCCTGAAATATTTTTAAAAAAATTTAAAACTGGGGGGTTATATTCGGCTTGCATGGCATAGTATAATAGTAACTCCATAGTAGATAGTAATGGGTCAAAAGGGTTATGAGATTAGACCGCAGACGTTCTAGTATAGAGATTATCGCTGACATGCTCAGGCTGGGTGAAGCCGGCAAGACTGAGATCATGTATAGCGTCAATATGTCTTATTTCCAGCTTCAGAAATATTTGAACTTTATGCTGGAGAGGGAGCTTATTGACCGTGTACAGCTTGGCAACCCCTCTGTTACCTATAGAGTAACCGCCAAGGGGCTTGAACTTTTGCGCAGTATTGATAATATATTAGACACACTGGACCTTAAAGATAATGAACAGGACGAAGCCTAACTTACTGGGGCAGTAAAAGGAGATACCATGTCTGACAAACGAATGCTGATTGTACCGGCGGAGCTGGTAAGGCGGATTGACGAAAACCGCGGCGATCTTAGCCAAGCGGATTTTCTGAATTACCTTATTGACTCTCAGCTTGGCGGTGAAAGCCGCAAGGAAAACGGAATCTCCAACCAGGAGTTTGAGGCCCTGAAGCAGGATGTAAAGAAACTGCTTGAAAAATCCAACAAGTCTGCCAGCAGAGAAGAATTGGTCTCCTTCCAGGAAGATACCAAGAAGCTCCTTAAGAGTTTCGTAGATTTCTTTGTAGGCTACGGGTTGGAACTGGGCAAAGGATCTTCTGCCATGAGCGACCTTGAAGCCCTTAGCAAACTGGGTAGCACCGGCAGCAAAGATGAAACCCCCGGCGGCGAAGTAAAACTTAAGTGGAAATAATCTAAAACAGGTTTTTAAAAGCTTTTTTTAAGCCCTCTTCGTATGAAGAGGGCTTTTATTTTTTCTCCTCAGCTTTAATAGAACATTGTTCTAGTATTCAAAACCTTCCAAGGGTATTTTCTGTCTGCCATATTTAGAACATGTTTTATGTATTTATTGGCGCAGTCGGTTTTTCTCTGGTCCACATCTTTGATTTTGTGGCCCTGAAAAGGTTGCCTCTCCTCAAACCCGTACTCTGGCTGTCAGGCTCTGCCCTGCTCCTTTATTCGGGTTTCATGGTCTGCTTCAATGGCGATTCATTAGCTCTGCCCGTCTGGCTCAGTGCCGCCGGCTGGGTGGTATTTGCCATCGGCATATATTTTTTCCTTTATTCCCTCTTTATCAACCTACCTTTCGGTAAAACTTATGTCAAAACCGGAGTAGGAGACAAACTGGTTACCAGCGGGTTTTATGCCCTGGTGCGCCACCCCGGCGTACCCTGGTTTGTACTAGCTATGGCAGGTATGACACTGGGCGCAGGTACTTACTTCGCCCTGTGGGCAGCCATTATCTGGAGTCTCCTGGATATAGCACTGGTATACATCCAAGACCGCTGGGTATTTGGCAGGATGTTTCCGGGTTATACCCAATACCAAAAAACTACCCCCATGCTGGTACCAAACCGCAAAAGCATTGCGGCTTATATAAAACAGCGTAATTTTTCAAATACTATAAAAGGAGTAGCCAAATGACTCAGCTTGGTGAACTATTTGCACAGGGTAAACTTGAGGAAATCTGGGACCGTTGCTGTGGTTTTATAGACCTTAGCCTTGAAGATTTTATGAAGATACAGGAAAGACTCCTTCAAGAGCAGCTGGAGCTTCTTAAAAAATGTGAACTAGGCAAGCATATCTTCAATGGGGCTGTACCCACCAATTCAGAGGAACTGAGGCGGAGTGTACCCCTGACTACCTATGCAGATTATGCCCCTTTCCTGACAAAAAGACGCATGGACATACTTCCCAAAAGACCTATCCTCTGGCAATATACTTCCGGTAAAAACGGCGAATACGCCCACCGCTGGGCACCGGTAACTGCCCGCCAGATGGACGAAGTAGAGTCACTGGTATGGGCAATGGCTCTCTTCAGCAGCTGCAATAAACGCAAGGACATAAATATCCGCCCCAATGATGCGGTGCTTTACGGCATGGCACCCCCGCCCTACGCCACCGGCACTATTGCCCGCTGTTTCCCCCACGAAAAGTTTAACTTCCTGCCCAAGGTGGAAGAGGCCGAAAGAATTCCGTTTGAAGACCGGATAAAGAAAGGCTTTCAGCTGGCTCTTTCTGAAGGGCTGGATTACAGTCTGGCTATGTCCAGTGTAACTGTGGCCATGGGCAACCGCTTCAGCCAGAGCAGCGGTAAAATGAGTATGAAATTCCTTCTGTCCAACCCTAAAGCCCTGTTGCGGCTGGCAAAAGGTAAAATCAAAGCCAAACTGGCCGGACGCCCCATGCTCCCTAAAGACCTCTGGAAGGTAAAGGGAATTATGACCTACGGTATTGACGGCAGTGTTTACCGTGAGAAAATAAAGGAACAGTGGGGACGGTATCCGCTGGATTTCCACGGTTGTACCGAGGCCTTTTTAATAGCTACCCAAACATGGGATTATTCCAGTATGACCTTTGTTCCCTATATGCAGTTCTTTGAATTTATACCTGAAGAAGAGGCTATAAAGAGTTGGCGTGATACCAGCTACCAGCCCAAGACCCTGCTGATGAATGAATTGAAACCCGGCAACTACGAAGTGGTTATAACCAGCTTCCATGGCGGCCCATTCATCCGCTACCGGTTAGGACATCTGGTACAGATAACATCTTTGCGTAACGAAGCTTTAAATATAGATATCCCCCAGATGATTTACCTGACCAGAGTAGATGACCAGATTGATATCGCCGGTTTTACCCGCCTGTCGGAAAAAGGCATCTGGCAGGCAGTGGAAAACAGCCATATAGAATATGTGGATTGGATGGCCTGCAAGGAACGGGTAAACAATACACCCCGCCTGCACTTGTATATTGAACCCAAAGACAACACTACTCAGGACAAGGAACAGGCAATAGCATCTATCCACGAAGAACTGAAAAAAGTACACCCCGGTTATGCAGACTTGGAGTCGTTTATAGGTTTGATGCCGCTGGATGTTACCTTCCTGCCCAAAGGCTCTTTCAAACTGTATAAAATACGCCAGCAGAATGCAGGGGCAGATTTGGGCAACTTGAAGCCACCCCATTTGAATCCCTCTGCCGAGGATCTGGAATTTATGCTGCATACTACCACCAGAGTGACTGTGAAACAGGAAGAACCTGTAAGAGTCTAAAACAAAAAACCACCAGTGTCAGCCAAAAAGGGGCGGTGCTCAAAGCTACCGCCCCTTGGTTTTACCAGTTGTCCGTATTTGACAACAACCAGCTTGTACTTCATAATGGCTCAATACAAGCTTGATTTTTAACTATTCACCCGGATATAACGGGTAATAAAGAGGCATTTTCGTGACTATCTGGGCTCTGGTACCGCTTGTAACCAGTATTGCATATTTAGTGCTGCTGGCGGTTGTTCTGCTTTCAAAACGGCAGTCTATCACCAGAGTTTTTTCCGTGTTTTTAGGTGCCGCTGCTTTCTGGAGTTTCACCTCTTTCATGCTCCATATTGATGCCCCGCCGGAGCAAACCCTGATCCGGCACAACCTGCTGAATATTGCCCTGTTTGCCGCCATGCTTATGTACTACCAGTTTATCCGCGCCTATACCAACCGCAGAGGCAAACTTTTTCTGATAATAGGTTACATAGCACTGGCGCTGGATATTTTCCTTAACCTGACCGGACAGCTGGTCACATCCGCCTACATAGAGGACAATGTTGTTTACCACACAATAACTCCGGTGTTTTATTCTGTTTTTATACTTGCTTTATCATTCATCGGGGTAATTATTTACCACTTAGTCCAGAAATATCGTCAATCTACAGACCCAGCTGAACGCAACCGCACACTGTATTTGGTACTGGGATGGGTAATAGTAGTCCTTTCAAGCTATACCAATCTTAGCGACAACCCCCGTATCTACGGCCTTCCCCTTGACCATGTGGGCAACTTTATAAATGCGGGGATTATCGTTTACGCTATCACCCAGTACCGTTTGATTGATATCAAACTGATAGCCCGCAAAACCCTTACTTACGTCCTTCTGTTCTTCTCCATGATAACTGTATATGCAGGAGCTATATTTATAGCTACGCGGATATTCCCTGCCGAAGAAATGTCTACTATCATCCTTATGGCAACCCTGATTGTACTGATACTGGCCATGACAGCCCGCCCGTTGAGAACATTTATTGAAAAGCGCATAGACCGTCTGTTTTACCAGGAAACCTATGAATCCCGTCTGGCCCTCATGGGCTTTTCCCGCAAGATGGGCAATATACTTAATCTGGAGGAACTGGCCAAATCGCTGTTACCTGATCTGGCTAAGTCTTTAAATATAAATAAAGCCGCACTGCTTTTCCCTGATGTTGCCAGCGGCGAATTCTCTATGGAGTACATCTACCCCGCAGATGACCACCTTAAAACCCAGTTCAAATTGGCGGCGGACAACCCCGTTATTTCCTGGCTGGATAAAAATAACGCCCAGCTTTATCTGAATAAACTGGACAATCTGCCTGAACTGAAAGGCTTATGGCAGATAGAAAAAGAGCAACTCCAAAAATCAGAGATGGGGTTGTTGTATCCCATTAAAAGCCGCGACAAACTTATAGGTATTATCGGGCTGGGAAACAAGAAGCGGGGGGGTATATATTCTACCGAGGATTTGGATATGCTGATAAGTGTGGCTAATCAGGCTGGTGTTATTATAGAAAATGCCCAGCTCTACACTCAGGCCACTATCCGCGCCAATACCGATGAACTTACCCGCCTGTATAATCACCGCCACTTCCATGAGCGCATAGAACAGGAAATAGCCCGCGGTTCACGCTTTGGCAATACCTTTTCCCTGATACTGCTGGACCTTGACCTGTTTAAGGTCTACAACGACGTATACGGCCATCTGGCAGGTGACCAACTGCTACGCAGACTGGGTAAAATACTGGAAAACTCCATCCGCTCTATCGACATGGCTTTCCGCTATGGCGGTGAGGAATTTGCCATAATGCTACCCGGCACCAAGATTGAAGACGCTTACCATGTAGCCGAACGTATCCGAAAGAATATTGAGTCTAAATCTTCTTTTCGTGACATGCCGATAACTGCTTCTCTGGGTCTGGCTAACTGGCCGACTGACGGGGTAATGAAAGAGGAGATTATAGCCAAGGCTGATGCCGCCCTGTACCGTTCAAAGGAAACCGGACGAAACCGCACCAGCCTGCCTGCTGACCTGAATAATAACTCCACCCAGATAATCAGCTCTGAATTGGAAGCCCGCCCCAAAGCCATGTCCATTATCTATGCTCTGGCGGCCACGGTTGACGCCAAAGATCACTATACTTACGGGCATTCCCGCAAGGTTAGTGAATATGCGGTGGCTCTGGCAGAGATATTGAAGCTCTCTGAGGAAAAAGTGGAAACTATACGGGCAGCCGGACTATTGCATGATATCGGCAAGATAGGCGTACCTGACCATATCCTGACAAAACCCTCCGCTCTGGACGATGAAGAATGGGAACCTATCAAGACCCACCCGGAACTGGGAGTGGAGATATTAAAACGTATCATGGATCTGGTTAACTGCCTTCCGGCTATACTCCATCACCATGAACACTTTGACGGCAGCGGGTATCCTTTTGGACTGAAGGGTGAAAACATACCTCTGGAAGCCAGAATACTCAGCATAGCAGATGCCTATGATGCGGTTACTTCACCCCGCCCCTATCGCACCCAGCTTCACACTGAGCAAGCGGTAGCCGAACTGAAACGTTGTGCCGGCTCCCAGTTTGACCCTGAGCTGGTAGATATCTTCTGCCATGTTATTAAGCCTGAAGATTCCCCGCAGCTAAAAGCCTCACCTGAAACCGGCACTGAATAAACTCCGTGCTGATTATTCTTTTTTAAGAGTTACTTTAACCGGCTATTCCTGTGCCTGCTGCTGAACGGGAAACTCCAAACTGAAGTCCAGCGCCGGAGCCGAATGAGTCAAAGCCCCCACTGAAATAACATCAACCCCGGTCATGGCCACTTCACGGACATTATCCAGATTGATATTGCCGGAAGCCTCTATCTTTATGGTCTCCGGTATAATATCAACTGCCTTTTTCATATCGGCAATGCTCATATTATCCAGTAAAATGGAATTGGGCGCAGCCTCTATGGCTTGTGCTACCTGTTCCAGAGTATTTACTTCTATAGTTACCGGCAGTTTGCTCTTGTTGGTTTTAGCCTTTTCAATGGCTTCTTTTACACCTATGCCTTTGGCAGACAAAGCCATCAGGTGGTTATCCTTTATAAGTATCCCGCAAGCCAGATCAGGTCTGTTGCTTTTGCCGCCTGCGGCATATACGGCATATTTTTCCAGTATCCGCATACCGGGTATGGTTTTACGGGTATCTGCCAGAGAAACATTCAATCCATCTACTTTGGAAATATACTTGGCCGTAAGAGATGCAATGCCGCTTAAGTGGGTTATGAAATTCAGGGCGGTACGTTCACACTTGAGTATGTTTATCACCCTGCCGTTAAGCACCATGATAACATCTCCGGTTTTTACCCTCTTGCCGTCTTCTATCAGTATTTCCACTTCCATGGTAGGGTCATGCTTTACAAATACTATCTTGGCTACTTCAGCTCCAGCCAGTACCCCATCCTGCTTGGCAACTATAATAGCCCGTCCTGCCAAAGAAGACGGGATAAGTGTTTCAGTAGTAACATCACCCCGGGCAAAATCTTCGTTACAGGCATTGTCAATAATTTTCTCAATTTGAGACTGGGACATGTTAATCCTCCTTAATAAAGACTATATGTTTTTCCCATTCGGGCTGGTGGTCAGGAAAATCAGTACGGTAATGTGCCCCGCGGCTTTCCTGCCTGAGCAGGGCTGATTCTACCATAAGCCTTCCGGCCAAAATAAGGTTTGCAAGTTCAATCCCTTTGCGGTTGGAAACGTCACCCAGACTGTATTGCCAGCCTGAGAGTATCTCCTGAGCTTTCACCAAACCGCCATAGCTTCTTATTATACCAGAGTCTTCCCAGAGAAGCTTCTGGAGAGCGGGTATTGAAGGCTCGGGTAAATCACGCACGTATTTGCCCCATCCCAGCAATCTTTTAGTCAGTTGGGGCAGCGGAGCAAGCATTTCAGGCTGGTTTTCACCGGCAGTGTATTCTATAATCCGCCTACCGAATACCAACACCTCTAAAAGCGAATTTGAAGCCAGACGGTTCGCCCCGTGAACACCGGTACAGGCTACTTCGCCGCAGGCAAAAAGCCCCTTGATATTGGTTTCTCCCCAGCTGTCTACTTTTATCCCGCCTATCATATAATGGGCCGCCGGAGAAACAGGTATGGCCTCACGGGTAATATCCAGTCCGTGATCCAGACAAAAACGGTATATCTGAGGGAAGCGGCTGCTTACTTTGTGGGGAGGCAAATGGGTAACATCCAGATAAACATGGTCAGCACCGGTTTTAAGCATCTCAAGGTGAATACTGCGAGCTACCACGTCTCTTGGGGCAAGTTCGGCCTGAGGGGAATATTCGGGCATAAAGCGTTTGCCCTCTATATTCCGCAAAATACCGCCTTCTCCCCGAACTGCCTCTGAAATAAGAAAAGGGGCAACCCCCGGCAGGTGAATAGCGGTAGGATGGAACTGGTAAAACTCCATATCTTTTATCTCAGCCCCAGCCCTGAAAGCCAGAGCTACCCCATCAGCAGTGGCAACCTCCGGGTTAGTGGTAAAACTGAAAAGCTGACCAGCTCCGCCGGTTGCCAGTATCACAAAACGGCACAGGTAGTTCTGGATGGCACCGGTATTTGTATCCAGAGTTGCCACACCCTTGATCTGGCCGTTTTCTATAATCAGCTCTTTAGCCAGAGTATCTTCCAGAACCTCAATCTCGGTAGTCCGTACCCAGTTGTTCAGGGTGATTTCAATGTGTTTGCCGGTGGCATCCCCCCCGGCATGAAGTATGCGGGGACGACTGTGAGCAGCCTCTAAGGTAAGAGCTATTTCCCCGTTTACACTGTCAAAAGGCACTCCCAGATAAACAAGCTCGGCAATACGCTGTGGAGCTTCGTCTGCCAGCAAACGCACCATCTCACGGTCACATAAACCGTCTCCGGCTATCAGGGTATCTTCAAAATGCAAACGGGGAGAATCATCCGGGCCAATGGCGGCGGCTATGCCTCCCTGAGCATGGCGGGTATTGCAATCCTGTATCTTGCCTTTGGTAACCAGCAAAACACTTCCCCGGCCACGCGCCAGTAAAGCAGTATACAAACCGGCAATACCGCTGCCCACAATTATATAGTCGTACCTGGAGTTCAAAATATGCCCGTCCTGGGGATTTTACTTTTTATCTTCGGGGGATTTTTTAAAACCGATAGCACCTCTGGAAACCTTAAGCAGAGTGCCTGACTCTACTTTGATAACTACGCTGTCTTCAGCTACAGATTCTATCACCCCGTGAATACCGCCTATAGTAATAACGCCGTCACCCTTGGCAATTGATGACATAAGATTGGCATGATCCTTTTGACGCTGGCGTTGCGGCCTGATGATAAGAAAGTAGAACATACCAAAGAAAAGAGCCAGTAAAACAAACATCGTGATAGTCTGCTGATCCATTTTTTCTCCTTTAACTTTCCAGGATATTTACCAGCTTTGCCTGCAAAGACCATGGGCTGGTTTTAAATATCTTAACCTTTACCAGACATCCTTCAAGCGGTAAATCGCTCTCCAGAAATACCAGTTTACCACCTAAAGTGCGTCCCTGCCACTTATTCTTTTGCAACCCTTCCACAAGCACCTCGGCAAATGTGTCCATGAGAGCGGCGTTTGCCTTGCCTACTGTTTCTTTCTGCAGGTCTTCTATAAGCTTCAGGCGGCGTTTTTTCTCTATAACGGGGACATCATCTGCCATGTCACGGGCAGCCACAGTCTGGGGGCGGGGTGAATAAGCGGCCACATGTATGGCATCATAACCTATATCGGCCATCAGTTTGTAGCTTTGATTAAACTGTTCTTCGTTTTCAGACGGAAAGCCTACTATCAAATCTGTCTGGAGGCTGATATCCGGCATGGCGGTTTTTATACGTTCCACCAGCTCACGGTATTGCTGATTGGTATATCCCCGCCGCATAGCGGCCAAAATGGTATCATCACCAGACTGCACCGGCAAGCTGAGCGAGCGGCAGACCTTAGGCAAGTGTGCCATGGCATCTATAAGCTTCTGGCTGATATCCTTGGGATGGCTGGTTAAAAAACGTATCCGTAACAGCCCCGGAATGTCATGCAGTGCCGAAAGCAAATCTGCCAGACAGGGCTTTTCAGGCAGTTCATGCCCGTAGGAATCTACATTTTGCCCCAGCAGTACCACTTCACGGCTGCCCCGCCTGACCAGTTCAGCCACTTCACAGCCTATTTCAGCTATACTTCGGCTTTTTTCCCGTCCGCGGCGGTAAGGCACAACACAGTAGGTACAGAAATTGTTACAGCCCTGCATAATGGTCACATTGGCACTTACAGGCGGCCTAAGCGGCAGAATAAACCCTTCCGGAATTTCGCGCCAATCCGGCATACTGCCCGGACCAAAAATATAATCTACGAATGGAAATTTTTTCTTTATGAGGGAAATATCTTGCCCAACCAAACAGCCGGTCAGGGCTATTTTGAGTTTAGGATTTTTATTCTTCAAACTGCGTAAAAGATGCAGGCGGTTAACCACTTTGTTTTCAGCATGTTCACGGACAACACAGCTGTTTACCAGTACCAGTTCGGCATCTTCAGCTTTATCGGCTAAAGAGTAACCCCACAGTTCAAAAAGCCTACCCAACCGGTCTGATTCGGCTTGATTCATCTGGCAGCCAATAGTCCAGAGGTAATAACCGGGCATAAGCAAAATCTCTCCGTATCCAGACTAAACTGAATATAGATTATACCCTAATACGAAGAAATATCATAAATACCAAAGAGGTATTCCAGTTTCAGTTCAAATACGGTTGCGATAAGCCACAATCAGGCTGCTGGCAAAAACGAGTATTCCCAGACCCCAAAAAAACGGGCTGAAAGCCAAACCGACTACCGAAAAGATATACCCCATAAAAAACAGGGTAGAGCCCACTGCCGCTCTGGCATTCAGTTTGTCTTTAAGAACCAGAAAAAAACTTGCACCCATCACCAATCCGGTTATCAGGTACTCCGCCCCTACCAGTGTATCCGCATCGACAAACAGCTTGAAAATAGCCATAAACATAAACAGGGCAAAGGCTACCCCCAGCAGAACAAGCCATACTTTGAAAAATTTTTGGTCCAGAGTACTGTTTCCTTCAGTCATATACATTCTCCTTATCCACCATTACAGGCAAGCACCTTATGCCCAAAATGGCATCCCTATTATTCTAAATAACCTTAAACCCATGCGGATATTGCCAGTGATAAATAAACCTTCCGCCTGAAGTAGTGTATAAACCGGCATACTCATCTGTCAATGCCTCTCAGGTAAAATGTGCGATACTATGATTAACTGGATGTCTTGTATTTGCACTGCCAGCGGTATTAGTATGCAATGAAACCGGTTGAGAGGAGGATGTATGTTTAAAGAGTTCAAAATCTTTATCATGCGCGGCAATGTAGTAGATCTGGCTGTGGGTATTGTAATTGGCGCAGCCTTCGGGGCTATTGTAAACTCACTGGTAAAAGATGTGCTGATGCCCCCTATCGGCTTGCTTTTGGGCAATGTTGATTTTGGCAATCTGTTTATCGTCCTTAAGGAAGGTGCCATTGGCGGGCCGTATGAATCCCTGCTGGTTGCCCAAACAGCGGGCGCTGTAACCATAAACTACGGGGTATTTATTAACGCCCTAATCAACTTTTTAATACTGGCTATGGCTATCTTCTTTTTTGTGGTAAGGCCGCTGAACCAGCTGGCTGCCCGCCAGAAAAGTAAAGAAGCTGTCATTCCTGCCCAAACTGATAAGAAAGATTGCCCTTACTGCGCTACCCAAATACCCTTGAAAGCCAGTAAATGCCCGTACTGTACTTCAGAGCTTATGTAGGCAGAAGATGAAAATAAACAGGTGAGGATAAAAAGACTGAATTCTGATGGCGGAGGGGGAGGGATTCGAACCCTCGACCCCGGTTTCCCGGGGCAAGCGCTTAGCAGGCGCCCGCACTAGACCACTATGCGACCCCCCCAGTGCCCAAACAAGAAGATAATATAGCATAAGAACCTAGTTCATACAACCAAAAGCCACTTTCAAACGGACTGGGGTGTCAGGACTGGCAACGGGGACAGAAGTAACAGGCTCGCTGGCGTATCAGCTGGCGGGTTATGGGAGCACCGCAAACCGGGCAAGATTCGCCCCTGCGATGGGCAACATTAAACTCCAGCTGGGCACCGCCCTTTGAGCCGTCAGGGCGATGATAGGTACTGACACTTGCCCCCTTGTTTTGTATAGCTTTATGTAAAACTGACTGAATAGCTGAATGCAGTCTTTCCACCTCTGCCATGCTCAGGCTTTCAGCCGAACGGAGCGGGTTCAGGCAGGCTTTAAACAGGGCTTCATCTGCGTACATATTGCCCACCCCAGCCAGTACCTTCTGGTCAAGCAGTACCGCTTTTATAGGTCCTTTGCGCCCTGAGAGACGATGCCAAAATACACCGGCGGTAAAAGTTTCCTCCAGAGGTTCAGGCCCCAGTTTTTCTAAAACAGAGTCCAAACCGGCAAGCAGGGTTATCCTCCCGAATTTGCGTATATCGGTAAAATATACCTGCTCTCCATTTTCCAGATGGAAAATGGCTCTGGTAAAGCGGGGGGCTTGACCGTTTTCAGCCCTGATTGCCGTCAGTCCGCCGCTCATTTTCAGGTGGACACTAATAAATAACCCGCTGCTCAGGCTAATGATAATATACTTGCCACGGCGGCTCAGCCCGGTTACACATGTACCTGATGCCAGTGCGTTAAAATCCGCTTCGGGAGGGCAAAGAGTTTTGGCCCACAAAGCTTCCATGCGGATTATCTTTTTACCCAGCAAATGGGGCATGATTTCATTCTTTACCGTTTCAACTTCAGGCAATTCAGGCATGGTTTACTCCTTTGGCTAATCTCAGCCGCAGATAGGTCAGCCCTATACCCAGCACTGCCCCTGCCAGCAGGTAAGACGCCAGTACATCACTGGGCCAGTGGGCATTCAGATATACTCTGGAAATGCCCATAAAAAATATGGGGACAAGGCAGACCAGCCTTAGCACCAAACGCAGTAAGGGATCCCGGATAAAACGGGGTATCAGAAAAAATATCACCCCGTAGCAAGCCAAAGCATAGGCGGTATGCCCTGATGGGAAACTGGTGCCGCCGTCTTCAAGGCCGTAAGGACGAGGACGGTCAATAAGCGATTTATATATACCCACTATCAGGGCGGTAACAGCCGGAACCAGTCCGCAAATTACAGATTGCAACCGATAGCCTTTGCACCACAGCCAGATTACAGCCGCAACCGGTGAGATAACCCAAGCCGGGAAGTTTCCAAGACGGGAAATGAAACCCATAAATCCGTCAAAACCGGGCAGTGAAATGCCCTGAATAAACCCCGAAACAGTCGTATCCACCCCTAAAACAGGGTTTAAATAAACCAGCCATGCCAGCAGGCCAAACATGCCCAGCAGTATCAGGTACGGCAGATAATTACGCAGTTTTGCCAAGTCCGGTCTTACTCCATATCTCCCCAGTTTGCTCCGGACTTAAGCTCAACCTTAAGCGGTATTTCAAAGGTGACTGCACCTGACATGGTTTCCATCAGCAAAGCACTCATACGCTTAAGCTCTGCGTCAGGCACTTCAAATATAAGCTCGTCATGCACCTGAAGTAGCAGGCGGCTTTTCAGCTTTTCTTCTTTCAGTTTTTCATCCAGCCTGACCATAGCCATCTTGATAATATCCGCAGACGTACCCTGAACAGGCATATTTATGGCCATACGTTCGGCTGATTCACGCAAAATACGGTTGGGCGAATTGATTTCAGGTATATACCGGCGTCTTCCCAGCAGGGTCTCAACGTACCCGTTAGTCCGAGCCTGATGCTTAATCTCCGCAAAGTAAATAGCTACCCGCGGGTATTTTTCAAAATATGCCTTGATAAATTTGTCGGCTTCTGCCAGCGAAAGCTCGGTAGCCTGTTCCAACCCGTAGCTGCTCATGCCATATATCACTCCGAAATTCACCGTTTTAGCCAGACGGCGTTGTTCCTTTGTCACTTCAGACGGGAGTATATTCAGCAATCTGGCAGCGGTAGCAGTGTGGATATCCTGGTCCTTAAGGAAAGCCTCTATCAGGGCAGGGTCTCCGGAAAGATGGGCCAGCACCCGCAGGTCTATCTGGGAGTAATCTCCAGCCAGCATTACGGTACCCTTCGGGGCAATAAATGCCCGCCGTATTTCTCTGCCCATTTCACCCCTGACGGGTATATTTTGCAGATTCGGTTCACTGGAAGACAATCTGCCGGTAGCCGTTCTGGTCTGGTTGAAACTGGTATGCAGGCGACGGGTATGCGGATTCACCATACGCGGCAGAGTATCCAGATAGGTAGATTTCAGTTTGACCAGCATACGATATTCAAGTATCAGATCTACAATCCGGTGTTCACCCTTCAGTTCATCCAGTACCTCTGCCCCGGTGGAATAACCGGTCTTGGTTTTTTTGATAACCGGCAGTTTCAGTTCGTCAAAAAGTATCCGCCCCAGCTGCTGGGGAGAACCTATGTTGAAGCTGTGTCCCGCTTGGGCATATATGGCTTCTTCCAGTTTAAATATCTGCCCGCCCACCTTTTCGGCCATACCTTTGAGCAAATCGGTATCCAGCATAATACCGCTACGCTCCATACCCAGTAATATAGGTACCAAAGGCATTTCAACGTTGACAAACAAATCTATCAGATTGATTTCGGCAAGCTGGGCGGCAAACAGACCCTTGAGGCGGAAGGTGTAATCAGCCACCAACTGGGCGGCTTCTGAAAGCTCTGATGCACTGAAGCTCTTTTTCTTGCCGTTCTGAGTAAGTATGTTTTCAACATCAGCAATTTCCACCCCGAAGTGTTCAAATACCAAGTCTTTTATACCCAGATTTTTTTCACCCAGCAGGTGGGCAGAAAGCATGGTATCAAAGTCCAGTCCCTGTATTTCCTGCCCGGCTGAAGCCAGCAGATTCATGAGGTACTTGGCATTATGAGCGGTCTTGGTTATATTTTTATTCGTAAGCAGGGCAATCAAACCCGGGTGACCTTCGGAAACAAACATCTGCCCATCCGAAGCACTACCGATAAATTCTGCAGAAATAAAATAGGCTTCGCCCTCTGCCGGTGAAATTGCCAGCGCAGTCAGGCGGGCATCTATAGCTTCTTCGGAAGTGCCCGAAACTGCCAGTGCCAGCTCTTTGGTTTCCGTGAGCCGCTTCACGATGCTGTCTAGATTCTGCCCGTTGGCTACAATATAGCGGGTTTCAACCTTTTGGGGGGTGTTAAACATATCTGTCATACCGCCGCCAGGATTTTCACCGCCTGGCAGGCGGTGAATCAGCCTGAAAAACTCCAGTTCACGAAAAAGGTCTACCACCTTTTGGCGGTTATAGTGTTCCGATCTACATTCCTGAATACTGAAATCCAGCGGCAGATCACACACAATCGTAGTTAATATTTTACTCTGGCGGGCTACTTCGGCGTTGTCTGCCAGTTTCTTTTGGAGACCGGGCGGGCTTATTTTATCCAGATTTTTATATATATCTTCTATGCCGCCGTATTCTTCTATAAGTTTCTGGGCAGTTTTCGGGCCTATGCCGGGTACTCCGGGTATGTTGTCAGACGGATCACCCATAAGGGCTTTGTAATCTGCGACATGCTCCGGCCCTAAACCGTACTTTGCCCTTACTGCCGCCTCGTCATACAGACTGGTATTGGAAAAAGAACCGGCCGGGCCGGGATACAGAATACGGATATCCGGACTGACCAACTGCATGGAGTCTGCGTCTCCGGAGGCTATTATAACCTCCATGCCTTCGGCGGCGGCTCTGGTAGCCAGTGTGCCCAGCACATCATCTGCCTCAAAACCGCTCTGTTCGTATACAGGCATATTGAAAGCATCCACAATCTGGCGTACCCGTCCCAGCTGGCTGACAAGCTCGTCAGGCATGGGCGGACGTTGGGCTTTGTAGTCCTTGAACATCTCATGCCTGAAGGTAGGGCCTTTTTTATCAAAGGATATAGCGTAACAATCCGGTTTCAGGTCGGTTAAGACTTTTATAAGTATAGATGCAAAACCAAAAGCCGCCCCCACCACTTCACCTGTTTTGCGGACTGTAAGAGGTGGCAGTACATGATATGCCCGATGAACCAGATTTGTGCCGTCAAAAAGGACAATTACAGGTTTACTCATGAACACATTATAGCAGATGAACCGCAAAGAGGGTCAGCTATTTTGCCTGTAAAAACCAAAACCTGATCAAGTTCAGTCAAAATAGGGAGTGTATACTGCGGATTGGAGAATACCCCGCTGGTTTACCGAAAAAAGCCCGGCAGAGAATGACTGACGCGGTAGCTAGGTTGCCAGCGGCAGTCCATTCGCAATCCAGACGTTTATACCGCCCAGCATGTTATATATGCTGGTAAAGCCATTATCCACCATAAGCTGGGAGGCAGAGACAGAGCGGTTACCTGAACGGCAATAGACAAGGTAAGTTTTATTTTTATCCAAAGCGAAAAGCGAATTTTCAAAGGAAGCATAATAATCCAGATTTACAGCACCGGCAATATGCCCTTGAGCATATTCGGAGGGGGTACGCACATCTAAAATAACAAATTCAGTTGAGTTGGTATTCCGGTCTATAAGGTCTTTGGCTTCGTCAACAGATATATCCTGCACCTTAGGCAAATTACTATCAGTATTATCTAAAGGGTTAGTTCTATCTGTATCACAGCCTGTCAGAGTTCCGGTAAATACCATGCATAATGCCAGTACGGCGGTCAGACTACGTTTGAAAGACATACTTTAAACTCCAATAAAATTCGGCTGGAGTTTAACCCCTGAATAACCGGCCATTGTCTGCAGGCAGGTTTCTTCACGCTGGGTAATCCAGGTGGATACGCTGGTCAGACCGAAGTCAGACAACTGGCAGAAAGTAACCATAAGCTCGTTGCAATAGCTGTAATAACGCGAAGAACGGTTGTCAAAGCTGACATTCCCCGTATCAGCCATTTGTTCTATCAAAGCGCGCAATTTCAGGCGGTTATAATACGTAGCCCTCATGCCGGCCAGCATACCCTCAAAGAAGAGCTGTGCCCGAAAGTTTATCAGCTGGCCTTGATTATTGAAAACCACATCAAAAGAGCCGCCGGTAGCACCGGATTCTTTAAACTGGAAAACCTTCTGCTCATAACCTATAGGCAGGGGCGGAGTAAGCTCTGGCAAACGGATTTCAGGAGCTTCGGTAATATCGGTCAGGCTTTTACCGCCGAACCGGCGGATTATATCCTGGGGAGATTGAAAAGCGCTGTAATCACCCAAAACTTCTGACACAAGTGTAAGGTAAGACAGTGATTCTTTTGGGTCATACTGACGCAGTCTCATACTTCCTCCATGCACATTCGAGTAAAGCTAATTGAAACAGGTGCAAAATATGTCAAACGGCTATGCTTGCCTTTTCTATATCCGAAAGATATCCGGTAACCACTGCCCCCAACCGGACAACGACATGAAGCGAAATAACAACAAGAATCCGCCATTTAGTAATAAAGCGGATATTTCTTATACTTTCTTCACGGGCAAGTTCCCTGAACTTCTCCTGAAGCTGAACACCGGAGGCTATAAATTTATCTTTTGTCATAGTTGTCGCAAGTGATGATTACATTATAATACCCCCTGTGAAGCGGGTGTCAAGTGCAGCCCTGAAACCAGAGTTTGGGTATGTACATTGCCGGTAAATACGGTACTCTATTTCGGTTTTTCCCCAAGCACCATTACTAATAATATACCATATATCAGTTGTTTATATATATTTTTACAAACAGACCACCTACGCCCTGACGGCTAAAGTATCCAGACCAGTACATTAATGCTATAATTAGGGGTAATTGTGTGCCGGAGGCGAAAAGTGAACACCAAGGATCTGCTCTCTATTTCAGACCTTTCCCCTGACGATATCGGGCGTCTGCTTTCAGATGCCGTTGAACTTAAAGCCAGGGGCTGGAACAACAGCCTCTCAGGTAAAACTCTGGCTCTGGTATTTGAAAAACCCTCCCTGCGTACCCGTGTCAGCTTTGAGCTAGCCATGAAGCAGATGGACGGAGAAGCACTATACCTTTCTCCGGCTGAAGTGGGTTTGGGCAAACGCGAACCGGTGGCTGACGTAGCCAGAGTCCTTTCCCGTTTTGTAGATGTTATCGCCTGCCGCACATTCGGGCATGAAACTCTGGTGCAACTGGCAAAATATGCGGATATACCCGTTATCAACGCTCTCTCGGACTTGGAGCATCCCTGCCAAGCGCTGGCAGATATCCTAACCATTTACGAGAAGAAGGGCGACCTGAAGGGACTTAGTCTGGCTTATATAGGTGATGGCAATAACTGTGCCAACAGCCTCCTGCTGGCCTGCGCCATGACGGGTATAAACTGCCGGCTGGCTTCACCTAAAGGCTATCTGGTAGACAAAGACCTGTTTGCCAGAGCGGAAGCCTATGCTGAGGACAGCGGGGCTGAACTCTACAGCGGAACAGACCTTAAAACCGCTCTGCGCGGAGCAGATGTAATTTATACAGATGTCTGGACCAGCATGGGACAGGAAGCTGAAACTGAAAAACGCCTCAAGGACTTTACGGGGTTTCAGGTTAATGCCAAGCTGGTTTCCATGGCTAAGAAAGATGCCATCATCATGCACCCTCTGCCGGCTCACTACGGCGAAGAGGTTGACCGGGAAATACTGGAATGCCCTCAGTCTGTTATCTTTGACCAGGCCGAAAACCGGCTGCATGCCCAAAAGGCTGTTTTAAGAGATATGCTGGGTGGACTGGAGATAGGCGGCCGGCATTAAGCCTGCTGTGAAAATTATATATGAGTAATACTACCACCCCTATTATAGCCATTGTAGGGCGACAAAACGTGGGTAAATCCACTTTGCTAAACCGCCTTGCCCATAAAAATCTGGCCATTACCGAAGACCTGCCCGGTACTACCCGTGACCGCCTGTTTGCTACCGTAAGCTGGCTGGACCGCAGGCTGATTATGGTGGATACCGGCGGACTTGACCCGGATATTGAAAGCGTTATTGGCCAGCAGGTCAATATCCAGATAAGCCTGGCCATAAAGGAAGCTGACCTGGTGCTTCTGGTGGTAGATGTAAAAGACGGTTTGATTACGCCTGATTATGAAATGGCCGATATCATCCGCCGCACCGGCAAGCCGGTTATACTGGTTGCCAATAAAGCCGACAACCTGAAAATGGGCCAGGAAGCCACCGAATTTTACAGTTTGGGTTTTGGCGAACCTGCGGTTATAAGTGCTTTCCACGGCACCGGTATTTCAGACCTGATGGACCGCGTACTGGAGGAATTGCCCGACCAGCCCATTGCCACCCCTGAAGAAGACACTTCAGTTAAACTGGCACTTGTCGGCAGAACCAATGTCGGTAAATCCACTCTGCTTAATACCTTCCTGGGAGAGGAACGCTCAATAGTAAGCAATATACCCGGTACTACCAGAGATGCCATTGACACACCTCTTGACTTTGATGGTACTAATGTGCTACTTATAGATACTGCAGGGATAAGGCGACGCGGCAAAGTTGAGAGCGGTGTTGAGAAATACAGTGTACTCAGAGCCCTGAAGGCCATTGACCGGGCGGATGTAGTTCTGCTGGTTATGGACACCGAAGAACTGGTTACTGCTCAGGACACTCACATTGCCGGATATGTCCGGGATACCGCCAAAGGTATTATCATTATCCTGAATAAATGGGATCTGGGTAAAGGCCAGGATAAAGCGGAAGTGACGCAGACTATCCAGAGTAGATTTAAGTTCCTAGATTACGCTCCGATATTGTTTGTCTCAGGCAAAACCGGACGTGGTGTTGATACTATTATCCCCATGGCCCTAAAGGTACAGGAAGAACGCAGCAAGCGTATCCCCACCGCCAAGGTAAACAGCGTGGTTACCGAAGCCCTTTCCGCCCATACCCCGCCCCGTCAGGGCAAAGTCCAGTTAAAAATCTTCTACGCTACCCAGGCAGAAACCAATCCGCCTTCGTTCGTATTTTTTGTCAACAACCCTAAACTGGTTCATTTTTCTTATGAACGTTTTATTGAAAATCGTCTCAGGGAGTCTTTCGGATTTTTTGGTACGCCTATCCGTTTAACTTTTAAAGCCCGAGGTGAAAAATGTTAATTGCCAAGCTGCTGCTTGTTGTTATAGTAAGTTATATCCTTGGTTCAATACCCTTTGGCTATCTGGTCAGCCACCGCGGCTCCAAAATAGATATCCGCAGTTTCGGCAGCGGACGCACCGGTGCCACCAATGTACTGCGCACCATGGGCAGAAAAGCCGCTTTGCTGGTGGCCTCTTTGGATGTTATCAAAGGGGCTTCGGCTGTAGCTTTTGCCGGGCTGGTCATAGGCACTGAAGCACTGGCTTTCGGTACCAATGGCATGGCTCTTCTATTCGCTCAGGTTCTAGCCGGGCTGGCGGCGGTTGCCGGTCATATCTGGCCGGTATTCCTCAAATTCCGCGGTGGACGGGGTGTGGCTACTTTCTTCGGAGGCATGATTGCCCTGTGTCCGGTGGCTGCTATATTCGGCGGCGAAGTGCTGATAATAGGTGCCGGACTTTCCGGTTTTGCCTCTCTGGGTTCCATAACGGGGGTGGTTGGTGCTTATGCTTTGCTGGTACCCCTTACCCTGATCAGCGGATTCCCCACCGAATATATGATATACGCGGTTATAGGTTCACTCCTTATCACCATTATGCACCGCGATAATATTAAGCGGCTTCTGGCAGGTAAAGAACGCAAGCTCAACGAAAAAGCCCGCTAAACACCCTCCGGTTTAACCCAATTT
>NZ_JBAZDW010000024.1:0-20792 GCF_041654235.1 Dehalococcoides sp.
CTGCCGGCTGAACCCTCTATAACATAGGTTTCCAGCCGTGTCCCGTTATTTACATTTACCACATGTACCTGTTCGTAAGGCAGCAAGTTGGCTGCCTGCATAAGGTTTTTATCAATGGTAATACTGCCTTCATAGTCTATGCAGGCATCCGTGATGGTAGCCCGGTGGATTTTGCTTTTCAGCATGATTCTCACTGTATATGTCTCCTTAATTTGCCAGTATCCGAGATAACTTTTCTATACCGGTGATATTGGGTTTTTCTTTTTCAAGTGCGATTTTGACGGTTTGCCTGCCTAATTCTTTATAGGCAGGTATCAGTTCGGGGGCAATATTTTCAAGTGCTGCCAGATGTTTTGAAACCGTCCCGCAATCCCCTCTGGCAATAGGCCCTGACAAAGCATTGGTTGCACCTGCTTTTTCTATATTTGAAAGGGTACCGCGCACCAGCGGCATAAGGGCTTTTACGGCTTTATCTTCGGGGATACCAAAACTCTGCCAAAGCCCGGTAGCCATTTTAATAAGGGTAACCAGATAATTGGAAGCCAAAACTGCCGCCACATGGTAAGCTACCTTATCCGATGGTTTCAGCACTATCCACTCCCCGCCAAGCACCTTGACCATATCCTTAAGCAAAGGCAGAGTCTGGTCATCACCCTCCAGCGCATAAGTAATACCCTCAAGATTTTTTACCGGGTCTGCCTGTAAACTGAAACTCTGGAGGGGATGCAGTACCCCTGTATACGCCCCAAACCCTTGGGCGGTCTGCAACAGTTCCAGTGAATAAGCCCCGGAACAGTGAATAACGTATTGGTTAGAATGCCAGTGAAGACTTCGGCATATTTCGGCGATAGTATCATCTGGAGTAGTAATGAATACAATATCGGCAGTATCAACCACTGCCTGGGGACTATTACAAAATTTGGCAGAAGGGATTTTCCGGCAAAGTTTTTCCGCAGACAACCTTGTTCGGCTGGCAATGCCTGAAATCGGGTAACCTTTTTCAGACAAACCCAGCGCCAAAGCACTACCCACTGTACCAGCCCCTATAAACCCTATACTCTGCACCTGCTACCCCCATAATATTAAATGCCTTCCCCGGCAAACCGAAGAAGGCATTTAAAAAATCTTTTTATTTACCGTCTCGGCCGTTTTACGATCCAAGCGGGGATCTATTTAATTTAAAGTCTCTAAGCGCTCACCGCCGGTTACGGTCGGTGGCATATATCTGTTTAGCTAAGCTTCAATATTCTGGTCATATGGCTCAAGCAGTATATCGTCGGTAAGCGAATTTATGAAGATTATCCGCCCATCTGTCAGTCCCATGCAAATACCTGTAATCTCAATATGACTGCCGATTTCTACAGTAAAACTTCCTTTAATAACATTGGTGCCAAAATAACAAACTATATTGGCACCGTTACCCTGATCAGTTTTAAGTGTAACCCAGCAACTATTGGGAGCCTTGCCGTATGCCACAGCGGCCACTGAACCCGTAACCTTTATATTTTTATTTTTATAATATTGGTCCGGATTGGTTTCACCGGCGTTTACATAATGCGAATACAAAGTTTCAGCTGTTATAGTCAGGTCAACTGAACCGTCAGTCGACGTATCATCAATAGGTGCGGTGACCTGTGTGTTGTCATCGGTATTTCCGGTCGGAGAACTGGCTACCTTACCTTCAAAAGCTGTAGATATTGAGAAAACTATGCTTACTGCTGCAATAATAAGTACCGGTGAAGAGAGCGCCAGACTTCTCAAAAATTTGCCGTTCGAAATTTTATTCATCTTAATACCTCAGGTGTCATAGTGATACCTTAAAATGATATACCACATAACCTATCCGGTCAAGCAAAAGACCACTTGTTGTATCTGATATTGCCTAAAAAACTAGATATGTGCAGGCAAGGTCTTTACAAACCTAGATTTTATCCTGGCAGGATCTGGCAGCTGCCAATATCCCGGCAGTTTCAGCATCTTTAAGAGTAAACACGGGTTGTTGGAAAAGCCTTTCATGGAGAGCGCTTATAGTGATATACCCATTTTCTATAGCCCAGATATCGGTTTTTTTATTATCCGCCGAACTTAACTGGCGGCGTCTAAGCCAAAAATACCGTTTCCTGCCATCATGTCCCTCTTCAACCGTTTCTATATGGGTTTTATGTGCCAGCGGGGTAACCCTAAGTTCTTCAATTTGGGAAAGCGGCAGGTCAGGTATATTTATATTTAGAAAAGAATTCTTTGTAATATCTCCGTTTTGTATCCGGCGTGCTACCTCCGCTGTAATACAGGCGGCACTATCCAGATTTTCCGGTTCTTCCATGGTAACGGGTATGGAGATGGCTATTGAAGGTATGTTACGCAAATAACCCTGAAGAGCGGCACCCACTGTACCCGAGATAAGCACATCATCCCCCAAGTTCAGACCGTGATTGATACCCGAAACCACTAGATCTACCGGTTCGGTTATTAGCTTGGCTAAACCCAGTATTACACAGTCACAGGGGCTGCCTTCTACCGCATAAGCCTCAATCCCCGGAATAAGAGGGTGAGTCTTCTGCACCCTGAGCGGCTGGCGCAGGGTCACCTGAGTACCGGTGGCACTTTGCTCACGGTCAGGTGCCACCACTATCACTTCGCCAACTTCTTTAAGCCTTTTCACCAATGCCCACAGGCCGGGTGAATAAATACCATCGTCATTGCTTACCAGTATTCTCATAACAAAGATGAGTTTAGCATACCCTTAAAAACCGGGCAAACCATCGGTATCCATTACACAGATACAGGCAAGTTATCCAAATTGCTTAAAAAATCTCTGCCAGATATACTTACAGGAAGTAAAAACCAATTATTCCAGCCTTACATATTTGTTTGAGGATTCATGAAAACCAGCGATTTTGATTATAACCTGCCACAGGAATACATTGCCCAGAAACCGGTTGAACCCCGCGACAGTTCACGTTTGCTGGTTTTGAACCGCCAAAGCGGAGAGCTGACCAATCGCATCTTCGGAGAAATCACTGCCTATTTCAAACCGGGGGATGTGCTGGTAATGAATGATAGCAGGGTACTGCCGGCCCGTATAAAAGGTATCAAACAGGATACTTCTGCCAAAATTGAAATCCTCCTGCTAAAACGTGACGGAGAAGGCTGCTGGGAAGCCCTTTTAAAACCGGGCAAACGCACCAAACCCGGCACAATTATTGATATTCATCAGCCAAATGGGGGAGTAGTATCTATCCAAGCGGAAGTACTGGCAGATAAAGAAGACGGCATCAAGCTTTTGCGTTTTTCAGATGAAACCCACCTGATGAAATTGGGCGAAGTACCCTTGCCGCCTTATATTCATACCCCTGTTGCAGACCCTGAACGCTACCAGACAGTGTACGCCCTGACCAACGGCAGTGTAGCCGCACCCACCGCGGGGCTTCATTTTACCCCAGAGTTATTAAAGCGGCTGACTGAAATGGGAGTAATATGCACTTATGTAACCCTGCATATAGGGCTGGATACCTTTCGCCCGGTCAAGGAAGAAGACCCAAAAGACCATAAAATCCACCGCGAATACGGGATATTAAGCAAGGAAACAGCTTCGGCTATCTGTTGTGCCAAAGAAACCGGCAAACGGGTATTTTGCGTAGGCACTTCGGCAACCAGACTGGTGGAACAGGCTTCTCATCTGAGCCAGACCAGCCTTATCACATCTTATTCCGGCTGGGCAGATTTATTTATTCTCCCTGGGTATAAATTTAGGGTGGCAGACTGTTTTATTACCAATTTCCACCTCCCGCGTTCTACCCCCCTTATGCTTACTTCTGCCTTTGCCGGCTGGCCATTTCTCCGGAAAGCTTATGAAAAGGCCATAAGCGAGCATTACCGTTTTTACAGCTTTGGTGATGCCATGCTGATTCTGTAAAACAGATAACCCCAAAATAGTCTTGAAAAACCAAGGCCGGGGATTTAACCCGGCCTTTAATATTTGCACTTTTCTGTATTGCTTATTCCCAGCGGAAAAAGCGGATTGATACAGCCATACAGACCACCAGCCAGCCTGTGACCACCAGTAAATCAACTCCCAGCGGAAAAGCGGGTGCGCCATCCACCATTACCTGTCTGAAAGCATCTCCCAGATAGGTAAGCGGTAAAGCGTTTACCACCGGACGCATAAAATCAGGCATGAATTCCAGCGGGAAGAAAATACCGGAAAGGAACATCATGGGGAACTGAATAAGCTGAACGATGGGCATAGCACCTTCTTCGGTCTTGGCAAGCGAGGCCACCAGAAACCCCAAACTGATAAATGAAAGTGTACCCAGCATCACCAGCCCCAAGAGAAGCCACCAGTTACCCAAAATTTCCACGCCGAACATAAGCTGGCCTATGACTATAATAATAATAGTCTGAAGTACTGCCAGCCCCAGTCTGAGAACCACCTGACTGAATATAATAGTGGAACGGGAAATAGGGGAAGCCCCCAGCCGTTTCAAAATCTTCTTTTCCCTCTGCTGTATAAGCGGCATGGCAGAGTAAAGTCCCAGAAACATAATGGACATAGCCAGTACGCCCGGTATAAAGAAACTCATCATGCTCATATCTTTGGTCTGGATAGTTTCTTCACTGATTTGAAATAAAACTGGCGTCTGGGTTATCTCACGGTTTATGGTCTGGAGTATTTCTTTAATCACCGGCATTAGAATCTGATTTACGTTGGTTTGAGAACCATCATAGTAAACTTGGATATCGGTAGTTTGTCCTGACAGAGCAGCTATTCCCAAACCCTCAGGTATTATTATAACGGCCTTCAGTTTACCGTCTTTGAGCAGTTGCAGGCTTTCATCACGGGGGCTGTCTTTTACCGAAAAGATGGTTACCTGGCTGAAAGCCTCGGTGATACCCTGACTTATCTGGGAATTGTCTTCGTTTACCAGAGCAACATCATAGCTAATCTTGTCTGTGCCGCTGAAAACCAACCCAAACATAATAATAAACAGTACCGGAAAAGCCAGTGTAAAAAACAAAGCGGTCTTATCCCGAAGAAATTGCTTGAAATTGGCGTTTAGCATGCTAATAAATGAGTTCATTCCCGTATCTTCCTGCCAGTCAGCTTCAAAAATACATCTTCCAGAGTGGCCTGACGAACATGCAAATTACGCAGTTCGGTATTACCCCTGTTTTTGTCTGCATAATCAAGTATGGCACCCATAGTTTTGGGGACATTATTTGAGTACAAAATAACTTCAAACCCTTCTACAGACGCACTGGTCACACAGGGGAAAGAACCCAGAAGTTCGCCTGAAGGAACAGGTTCCATTTCGAACTCAATAGCGCTTTCTTTAAAGTTGCCTGAGATAAGTTTTTTAGGAGTATCCAAAGCTATTATCTTGCCATGGTCTACTACCGCAATACGGTCACAAAGCCTTTCAGCCTCATCCATATAATGGGTGGTAAGGAAAACTGTTTTCCCTTGGGAACGCAGCTCTTCAATCACTGACCACAAACCACGCCGAGCCTGAGGGTCAAGCCCGGTGGTAGGTTCATCCAAAAATGTAATCTCCGGATTATTTACCATAGCCATAGCAACCGACAAACGCTGTTGCTGACCGCCTGAAAGATTTTTGGAAAGCACCTTGCGGCTCTCGGTAAGAGACACCATGTCCAGCAGTTTTTCCACCGGCACTGAATTACGATAGAAAGAGGTAAAGAGTTTAAGTATTTCCTCTACATTTAATAGAGGTAACAAGGCCGGAGCCTGCAGCTGGATACCGATAAGCTGCTTAATCTGGTCACGTTGTTTACGCACGTCCAAACCCATTACGCTGACACTGCCGGAATCTGCATCACGCAAACCTTCAATGATTTCAGCAGTGGTAGTTTTGCCAGCCCCGTTAGGACCAAGCATGCCAAAAACTTCACCTTTTTTAACCTCAAAACTGATACCGTCCACTGCCCGAATCGAGCCGTAGACCTTTACCAGATTTTGCACTTGAATAACCATCTGTTTCCTTTCTCTATTTGCAGTAAAAGGGAATAATCAACCCTGATATAAAGATTGATTATATATCAATAATATTAAGGACAGATTAAGATGCCTAACTGCCGATAAAGTTTTGAATGAGCAGATAAATACCATAGCCCAGTACACCCACTCCGGCAATCAAAAGTACCACAAGGAGCGGCATTACATCATTTCGGCGGTTAGGCCGGTAACTGCGTTCTTCGCGGTAGGCCTTAGCAGGGCGGCGGGAATTGCGGTAACGGATAGGCTCTTCATCTTCATAATAATCATCATCAGCGGCATAACGGCGGGACGTACGGCTACGAGACCGTTCTTCATGCTGGTCATAATAGGGATAGGCTTGCCTGGCAGGTCTGGCAGAAGGGGGAGTTTCTTCATTATCCCGGTAAACCTGTGGCCTACGGGCAGACTCTAACTGTTCATCATTTTCATATTCGGTATCTTCAGGGATTTCCTGAACCACTGGCGGGGTCTTGTCGGCTGTTTCACGGCGGGTTGTGTTCTTGTAGAGACGGCCGGTTAGTTCAAGCGGAGGGGCATCAGGGTTTAACATCTGCCCGCAACCCGGGCAATAATTTACTTTACCAACAATACCCTGACCGCAACTGCAAAAAGTCATATTATTGATATCAGGGTTTTGGGAACCTCTGGGCTGGCCAACCCCGCAGAAAGGGCAAAACAGCAAACCCGATTCAACCAGATTATCCTCAAAATCACGGGAACAATTCAAACACTTCATAAAATCCTCGTTATCTATCAATTTAGTTGGCAAATTATAACACTCTTTTTCCCCGAAGCATACCATTTAGCTTTAAAATTTATAATTGCAGAACCAAAGTTCAGGCAATCCTGTTGCCCAAAAAGCTACACCCGTAAACACCTCCCCAAAAAGCCAAATCAGCCACCTTTTCCTATAACGTATTTTATACTCCAAGGTTAGGCTTGAAATAACAAACGGCAGATACCAACAAAAATACCCCTGTTTCTAGACAGGTGGAGATTTGCAGGCTATAATCACAACCAGATGATGAACAGGATGAAACTTTCACTTTTTATTCCCAAGACTGAAATAGAAGTTTATCTTGAGCGTTTGGCCTATGAGATTAACCGTGATTTCAAGGATAGACCTCTGGTAGTTATAGGCGTACTCAAGGGATCTTTTGTCTTTATGGCTGACCTTATCCGCCGTCTGAATATGCCGGTTGAACTGGATTTTGTAGGCCTGGCCAGCTATGGTAAAAATACTCAAAGCTGTGGCAAAGTACACCTTACCAGACCGCTTAACCGGGATATCGCGGAAAAAGATATACTGGTGATTGAAGATATTGTAGATTCAGGGTTAACTGTTTCTTACCTGCTAAAGTATCTGAAAAAACGCCGCACAAACTCTGTGAAGCTGTGCGCCCTTCTCAGTAAACCCAGCCGAAGAGTCTGTCCGGTAGAAATAGATTATCTGGGCTGCGAAGTTGAGGACAAGTTTCTGGTAGGTTACGGACTGGACTGGGCAGAATGCTACCGCCAGTTGCCCGAAATATTTGCTCTGGAGGAAAAACCGGATGCAGACAAACCTTAGCCAGTTGATAAAAGTTGCCAGAGGCGAAACCGAAGCCGACTTGGTGCTTTTAAATGCCCGAGTTATAAATGTATTTAACGCCGAAATAGAACAAGCCAATGTGGCAGTTTTTGACGGCAAGATAGCCGGCGTGGGTGACTACAGGCATGGCAAAGAGGTGATAGACCTGAAGGGGGCTTATCTTCTCCCCGGACTCATAAACGGCCATACCCATGTGGAAAGCTCTATGCTGGATATTGCCCAATATGCCAGAGCAGTAGTCTCCCACGGTACTTTGGCATTGATAACAGACTTGCATGAGATTAGTAATGTCTGCGGTAAAGAGGGCATTGATTATGTCTTGGATGCCTCAGCGGATTTACCTTTGAGCATTTTTTTACAGGTACCTTCTTGCGTACCTGCCACCCATCTGGAAACTGCCGGAGCGGAGATAAACTCCCAAGATGTAGCCGACTTGCTCCGTCTTCCAAACGTAACCGGACTGGGAGAAATGATGAATTTCCCCGGAGTGCTCTTTGGTGTTCCTTCGGTACTGGACAAGATTATCGCCGCCGCGGGCAAAGTGCTGGACGGACATGCCCCCGGTCTGTCAGGTAAAGACCTGAATGCCTATATATCTGCCGGAATCCACTCTGACCATGAATGCATCCACCTTGCCGAAGCCAAAGAAAAACTGGCTCGCGGCATGTATATAATGATACGGGAAGGTTCTTCAGAAAAAAATCTGGCAGAGCTTTTACCGCTGGTAACTGACCAAACCTACAAACGCTGCCTTTTTGTGGTGGATGACCGAAGTTGTGCTGATCTGAAAAGTGACGGGGATATTGATGCGGTGGTACGCAAAGCTATCCGTCTGGGACTTGACCCCGTAAGGGCTATCCAGTTAGCCAGTATAAATACCGCCGAATATTTCCATTTGCAGGGTCATGGGGCAATTGCACCCGGATATCTGGCCAATATGATAGTTTGCCAAAACCTTGAGCAACTGGATATAGATATGGTCTTTCACAAAGGTAAACTGGTAGCGGAAAAAGGCCAGGCTTTATTTAAACCCCAAAGCCGCATACCCAAATCACTCCTTAATAGTATCCATATAAGGCCCTTTGATACCAAAGACCTGATTCTGAAAACCATCCAGCCCCAAATACCGGTAATAGAGGTAATACCCGGCCAAATAGTAACCCGCAGGCTGGACCTGAAAATACCCGCCGAAAACGGAGTTATCAAGGCAAACACTGAACTGGATTTGCTAAAAATAGTGGTGATGGAGAGACACCACCAAAGCGGCAACATGGGACACGGGCTTATAAGAGGTTTTGGTCTTAAAAAAGGGGCTATCGCCTCATCTGTGGCCCATGATTCACATAATGTAGTAGCAGTGGGCACTAATGATGCTGACCTGTATACCGCCATAAAGGAATTGGAAAGAATAAACGGGGGTATTGCTCTGGCGGTGGACGGTCAGGTGACAGCTTCGGTATCCCTGCCGGTTGCCGGGCTGCTTTCCACCAAACCACTTGAAGAAGTAGTAACCGAACTGGAAGAAATAAATAATCAGGTAGCCAAACTGGGTTGCAAGTTAAGCGCCCCGTTTGCCACCCTCTCATTTATGGCACTGCCCGTTATACCGGAACTCCGTTTGACTGACCTTGGGTTGGTAGACGTAAAGACTTTTAAACTTATACCACAGGAGACATGATGCATAGACCGCTGGTATCGCCAATATTTGAAAACCGATTTGACGCAGGCAGGCAACTGGCTGAAAAACTAAGCCACTATAAAGATAAATCTGCCATAGTCTTAGCTATTCCGAACGGAGGCATACCCATTGCTACTCAGGTGGCACTGGCACTGGATGCCGATATGGATATGATCATTTCCCGTAAATTGCCCATACCTCTTCGGCCGGAAGGAGGCTTCGGGGCAGTAGCAGATGACGGAGCAGTCATGCTTAACCATGAAGTAGTAAACTACCTGCATATGACAGAACAGCAAATAAACTACACTGTTAATAAGGTACGGGCGGAAGTTCAGCAGAGAAGCCTGCTATACCGGGGGCACCGCTCACTTTCAATACTGAACGGACGAATAGCCATTATCATTGATGACGGGTTGGCTTCAGGTTACACCATGCTGGCCGCAATCGAATCTGTAAGACGCAAAAAGCCGGCCAGAATAGTGGCTGCCGTACCCGCCGCTTCAGCAACTGCCCGCAAGCTGGTGGAAAAAGTGGCTGACGAAGTTATTACAGTAGCAGACGGGTTTATGCCCAAGTTTTATGTATCAGATTATTACCGTTACTGGAACGTATTGGATGACGAGCAGAGTTTAAAGGTGTTTAAAGACTGGCAAATGCGCCGTCAAAACCTGAATCTCCGCCCGGAAAACCTGCCTCCGCCCAGCATGACCATGCGTCGTAAACCCCTTATTTAAGGCGGGTAATACGCCTGAGAGCGGCTATCTCTCCCGGAGTAAGCTCACGGGTTTTACCTTCTTCCAGTTTACCTAAACGCAGTGTAGCTATACGGCTTCGCTTCAAAGCTTTTATCGGATGCCCCAAACGGGCAAACATGCGGCGGACTATCCTTTTTTTACCTTCATGGATTATCAGCTTGTAGTTATACGGTGGTTCATCCGTAACCCTGCTCAAGCGGGCAGGCGAGGTAAGCCCGTCATCCAGCAGGATACCCTTTTCCAGACTTTCTTTATCTGCCTGAGTCAGAGCAGCATCAATAGATATAAGGTATTCTTTTTCTATTTCATAACTGGGGTGAGTAAGGCGGTTAGTCATTTCACCGTCGTTGGTCAGCAATATAAGACCGGTAGTGGCTTCATCCAGCCTGCCCACAGGGAAGAGACCAGCCCCTTCATAACGGCGGTGGAGCAAATCCATCACTGTTTTACGGCCCAATTCATCACTGGTGGTTGATACTATTTCGGGGGGCTTATTTAACATAAGGTAAATGCGGCGTACGCGGCTAAGTACAACAAGTTTGCCCTCAAAGGTTACCTTATCCTTTTGGGTATTTACCGGCTGGGAATAAGATTCCGCTTTTTGCCCGTTCAGGGTAACCAACCCTTGTTTTATAGCCTCGGCCATTTTGCGGCGTGAGCCAAGCCTGGCTTCCACCAGAACTTTGACCAGTGAGGTATCTGAAGAAGAATTGTAGGCCATTTAATGTTCCTTTATACCGGATATTAAATTTTTGTCTGCTTGTTATCCAGTGTACTGTAAAGCCTGCGGCCATATTCCAGCAGGGTCTTCTTTTCCTGTGCGGATGTTTGCTTTATTTCCAGATAATGTTCCAAGGCCTGAATAGGATCCAGACCTTCCACCTTGAAGCCATCTGCCCTCTGTCGAGTTAATCTTATAACATTTTTAGAGATAGTGAAATTGTGAGCTTCGCGAAGAGCTTCTCTTATATCGCTATCCCGCAGTTGCCCGCCAATCTCCGCCGGCAACTCCAGTTTCAAGCGGACTATGGCATCTTTTATATCTTGCTGCCTTGCCTGTAATATATTTATTACTTCCAGCGTGGGGTCAAGACTGTCAGCGTTCAGATTCAGCTCTATAGTCAGAAAACGGCGGCCTTCCAGCTTTATAAACTCAAAATCAGTTTTATGGCTTAGCGGGTCTATCTCAACCAGATAAAAACCCTTATCATCTTTTTCCTCACCAAAATCCAGCCTTTCCAAACTGCCGGGGTAAATAACCGGAGGGGCAGAAGACAAGACCTGCTGTTTATGAATATGCCCCAAGGCAACATAATCAAAAGCAGGGTTGGCAATATTGCTTAACATAACTGTAGGTTCATACCCTATGGAAATATTCCGCTCTGAACCTACTTTGGCAGTATTGACCGAAAGATGAGCAGAGAGAATGGACGGTATATTTTTATCAAGCTGGCCTGCCAGATTTTCTATAATACCTGCCAGATAGCTCTCCACCCTCTGGTTCAGTTCCTCAATGCTTAAGTTCTTTTCTTCCTTTTGGTTTGATACTGAAAGAACAGATGAACGGCGTAACCATGGCAGGGAGGCTATCTGAATAGGTCCGTTTCGGGTATTTATCAGACGCACCTCGGCCTTGCCGGAAACATGCACATTGGCAATATCCAGAGTATCAAATATTTCGGTAGTAGTAGCCCGCCCGGCAGCATTAGGCTGGTCATGGTTGCCCACCAGTAAAAACACCTGGATACCGCTACTTGCCAGAGTACTTACGCGGCGGGCAAATTCCCGTTGCTGGGTCTGGGAGGGGTCACGGCTCTTGTAAGCATCTCCGCTGAAAACCACCAGATCCACTTTTTTATCAATGGCATATTCTACCAAACGATCAAACGCAGTTAAAAAATCAGCCAACCGGGAGGAAAGCCCGGTTGCACTGTCAAAACAGCCATAATTCTCCACCCCTATGTGCAGATCTGCAAAGTGGAGAATTTTCAATTTCGCCTCCAAATCAGCTATTGAACGGCTCACCCGAAAGTTTAGCTGCCAGTATATAACTCAGCTCGGAAACCTTTACCCGTATCTGAGCCATGCTGTCTCGGTCACGGACGGTAACCATGCCGTCCTCCAGAGACTGGAAATCCACCGTCACACAGTAGGGAGTACCTATTTCGTCCTGACGGCGGTAACGGCGGCCGATACTCTGGGAATCATCGTAAGCTACCATCCAGCACTTTCTGAGGTCTGCATAAATCTTGCGGGCATAATCAGACAGTATTTCCTTTTTGGAAAGGGGCAATACGGCTATTTTGTAAGGGGCAAGTGCCGGGTGCAGGTGCAAAACAGTCCGTATCTCGTCCTTGTCAGGTTCTTCGGCATAAGCATCAATCAGGAAAGCCAGAGTAGAACGTTCAACCCCAGCCGAAGGTTCTATTACATAAGGCACAAAATGTTCCTTGGTTTCTTCGTCAAAATACTCCAGTGACTTGCCACTGTATTTGGCATGTTGGGTCAGATCAAAGTCACGCCGGTTGGCTATACCTTCAAGCTCACTCCAACCCATAGGGAAATTGTATTCCACGTCATAGCAACCTTTAGCATAGTGAGCAAGTTCGTCAGAGCGGTGAGCCCGAAGCCGCAGATTTTCCGGATTCATACCCAAATTTTTATACCAGTTCAGGCGGTACTGAGTCCATTCTTCCAAGCAGGCATCATCCGCACCCGGTTTTACAAAATACTCCAGTTCCATCTGTTCAAATTCGCGGGAACGGAAAATGAAGTTTCCGGTGGTGATTTCATTACGGAATGATTTACCTATCTGGGCAATACCAAAGGGGAGTTTTTTGCGGGTGGTATTTAAAACATTTTCAAAATTTACAAATATACCCTGAGCGGTTTCCGGCCGCAGGTAAACAATACTGGCGGCTTCTTCAACCGGTCCCATAAAAGTTTTAAACATAAGGTTAAACTGGCGTGATTCGGTAAGTTCACCGCCGCAGGCAGGACACTTGGGTTCAGCCAAATCTGTCGGACGCCAGCGCATTTTACATTTTTTGCAGTCAACCATCGGGTCGGAAAAACCGGCCACGTGACCGCTGGCTTCCCAAACGCGGGGGTGCATGATAATGCTGGCATCCAAACCAACCACATCATCCCGGTCACGTACCATATAGCGCCACCAGGCTTCTTTAACATTGCGTTTCAGTTCTACGCCCAAGGGACCGTAGTCCCAGCAACTATTCAGGCCGCCGTAAATTTCACTGCTGGGGAATATAAACCCCCTGCGGCGAGCCAGAGAAACTATTTTATCCATGGCAACAGGCTGAGAAATGTTTTCAGACAAGGTCAATTACTCCTTTTTGCTTGCACTTGGGCTATTGAAAGTTTTGTAGGCCCTGACAAATACCGGAATGGCAAATATACCTATCACTATAGCCGCTATAACTATAAGGATAATGGCAAACAACCAGAGCGGCAACAGGTGGATTTGATGAACATTATAAACAAAAACATCCAGAAGGGCATACGCCAGTATAAGCTGGGGTACAGCCATGATATTACCCATAAAACCAAGCAGTGTTCCCGGTTTTACCCAGAAATCAGTCTGGTTGTTTTTGAAAAAACCAAGTCTTGGCAAAAAAACCGCCAGACCAAACGCAAATAGTACCAGCAGGAGCTGCACACCGAGGAGCACTCCTATTATAAGCCCGGCATCTATATAGGTAACAGGTGCACCGTCAATGCTGAAGCGGTAAGCTACGTCTGACGGCAAACGACCATAATAGACAGCCGTAAGGAGAAGTGAAATAACCAATACCATCAGGGGTGCCATAAAATAAACAGGACGAAACCTGAATGAAGTGGCGGATTGATTTATCTGGTTATCTATACTCATAAATAAAAAGTTATCAGCTTTGGGCGAATAAGTCAAAAATATTTTGGTTGATACCAGCTTTAGTGTTAGAATGTGCCAAAATATTATCCTTGAGAGTTATGCAAATATGCTTAACCGCAAACTTCGCTTAGGTTTACTGGGCACAAACTGCTATATATTGGGTGACGAGGAAAGCCGCCATGGGCTTATAATAGACCCGGCAGCTATTTCAGATTCCATACCCGAAACAGTTACTGAATATCACCTTGATGTAAAATATATCGTACTTACACACGGGCATCTTGACCATTTGGCAGGGCTGGAATATGCAAGAAAACTTTACCCGGAAGCTAAACTGTGTTTTCACCCGGCAGATGCCAGTTTAAGTGAAAACGTTGAGCTGGTAAGTTATTTGGGAATGTCCGCCTTGCCAACCCTTGCACCTGATATCCCGCTAAGCGAAGGCAGTACGCTGGAACTAGGTAAAATCAAATTTTCGGTTATTTCTATCCCCGGTCATACACCGGGTGGTATCTGCCTGTATACTAGGGGCTATTTATTCAGCGGAGACACCCTTTTTAACTCAGGAATAGGGCGGTCAGATTTTGATAAAAGTGACACGGAAGCTTTACGCCAGAATATAGTAAACGGATTGCTCAGCCTTCCCCCTGAAACCCTTGTATTTCCCGGACATGGCAGGGAAACAACTATCGGCAAAGAAAAGACCGGCAACCCGTTTATTTAGCTTTAGTACTCTTAAATTATGCCGTTGAAAGTAGCCAGTATAGGTGCCATAACCAGGGCAATAATGGCAACCAGCTTAATCATTATATTAAGCGAAGGTCCGGCAGTATCCTTCATAGGATCACCAACCGTATCACCTACCACTGCTGCTTTATGGGCATCTGATCCTTTACCGCCATAAGCACCCGTTTCAACCCATTTCTTGGCGTTGTCCCAGGCACCGCCGGCATTGGCAAAAGTAACCGCCAGTATAAACCCGCACAGGATAGTGCCCGTCAGGAAACCCACTACCGCTACCGGACCCAATAACCAACCGACTATCACCGGTGAAACCACTGTGATAACACCGGGCAGAATCATCTGCTTGATTGAATCACGGGTGCAGATGTCTACGCATTTGCCGTATTCGGGTTTGGCGGTGCCTTCCATTATACCTGCAATCTCTTTGAACTGACGCCGCACTTCATTCACAATGGAAAAACTGGTAACACCCACCGCTTTTAGGGTGAGTGAACAGAAAACAGCCGGCATCATAACACCCAGCAAAAGTCCTGCCAGAACTTTAACATCCAGTAAGCTGACTTGCGAAGCAGATATACCCACAGCCTGAGTATAAGAAAGTAAAAGTGCCAGTGAAGTAAGCCCGGCTGAGCCTATGGCAAAACCTTTGCCAATGGCGGCAGTAGTGTTGCCAAGGGAATCAAGTGCATCAGTCCGTTCGCGTACTTCTTTGGGTAAACCGGACATTTCGGCGATACCACCGGCATTGTCCGCAACCGGACCGTAAGCATCGGTGGCATCCTGTATACCCAGAGTAGCCAGCATACCAACTCCCGCCAGAGCTACGCCGTAAACATCACCAAAAGCATAGGAAATTACGATGGCTATTACCACCAGAACTATTGGAGGAACTACACTCATAAGCCCTACTGAAAAACCCGAAATAATATTGGTGGCCGCACCCGTCTGGCAGGATGCAGCAATACCCAGAGTGGGTTTATAAACATAAGAAGTAAAGTAGTTGGTACTCTCACCTATAAGCACACCAGCCACTAGGCCGGCTAGAATGGCAAAGAAAAGACCCAAATCTGCCTGAAGATACCATACAGCTAAAAAGGAGAATACCGCCGATAAAAAGGCTGCCGCCAGAGTGCCCTTGCGCAAAGCCGCCAGCAAGGCCTTCATCTTAAGTTTTTCTCCGGTACGTACCAGAAAAATACCAATAACAGAAGCCAATATGCCGCCGGCCGCAACCAGCATGGGCAGGAAGAAAGCGGCTTCCTGAGACGGAACAAGGGCATATCCCAGTTTCATGGAAAAAGCCCCGATAGTAGCCAACGCCATGGTAGCGATAATGGAATCCACATAAGATTCAAAAAGGTCAGCACCCATGCCGGCTACATCACCCACGTTGTCACCCACAAAGTCAGCTACTACTGCCGCATTGCGGGGGTCATCTTCGGGGATACCTTTTTCTACCTTACCAACAATATCCGCACCGGTATCAGCCGCCTTGGTAAAAATACCCCCGCCCACTCTGGCAAAGATAGCCACAGAGGAAGCACCAAAACCATATCCGGGCAAAATCTTGATAAAGTCTACGTCACTGCCGAAAGCAAAGTACATTATTGAAAGACCAATAATGCCTATGCCAACTACACACATGCCCATTACCGAACCGGCTCTAAAAGAAAGTTTCAAGCCCTGATTAAGGCTGTGGCTGGCGGCAGTGGTGGTGCGTGAGTTAGCCCTGACGGCGATGCTCATACCAATAAAACCAGCCAGACCTGAGCATAATGCACCAAACAGGAATGAAACCGATACCGGCCAACCCAGCGAGGGTAAAAACGCCAGTATGATAGTTACTGCCGCCACGAAGATAGCCATCACCGTGTATTCACGGGTAATAAAGGCCATGGCACCTTCCTTAATGGCAGCTGCGATTTCCCGCACCTTGGGTGTGCCTTCATCTTGTTTGAGGACAAATTTGGCAAGCAGTCCGGCAACTGTCAGACCTACCAAACCGACAACCAATGCAATCCAGATAGACACTAAATTATTCCCCTTTCCGGGTCAGTTTTGACTGGAATACTTCCAGTTTTTGTTCAAGCCCCTTTTGCTGAATGTACAAAGTAAGATCACTTCTGGTTCGTTCCAGCACTCCCCGTACCATGTCAGTAGTACGGCGAAGCCCGCCGGTAATAGCATCCGGAAAGTCCATGGTAACCAGTACTTCGTAGATATCGTCCATAGCCTGAAGAAGCTCTTCGCCGCGGGTGTCTTCACCCTTTCGCAGGCCGTCCAGTATATAACGCCGCAGTTCACCTGCCGCCTCACCTATGCCGTTTAAATATGCGGCATTGTCCACTTCCAGTTCCTCAGGCGAGGGCATATCCTTCCCGTTTACCAGAGCCAGTACCGTATTAGCTTCAGCGTACTCTTTCTGGGCATCCAGAAAAAAAGTGGTGTTGGACAGTTCACCGCAATCATCTATGGCCTGCCCGGCCTCTTTGATAAGAGCTCTAGCTGAAACCAGCATTTCCCTTGCCTGCGCCAGTTCCTGCCGGTGAACCGCCCTAATGGCCAGACTGCAATACCGGATAGCTTCCCGGCTGATAGGCAGAGATTTTTCACGGGCGGCATCACGGGTCTTGAAATTTTCCCGTATGCTATCAGATATTTGTTCCATTTTGACGCTGATGTTAGTCATTTTTTTCTGCCTCCACAAGGGTCATAAATTCAGAAGTAGCCTTTTTGATATCAGGTGCACCTAAAACAGCACTTATCAGGCAGAGGCTGTCTGCGCCTGCCTGAAGGGCTTCATTGTAATTGGACTTATTTATTCCGCCGATAGCAACCAAAGGTATGTTAACCACCTGTCGTATGGCTTTTAAGCCTGAAAGACCGCCATAAAGAACGTCCAGCTTGGTTTGGGTGGGAAAAACCGCCCCGGCGGCTACATAATCCGCATCTCCCGCCTGTGCCGAAGCGGCATCTTCAGGCGAATCCGCCGAAATACCTATAATACTGCCGGCCGGCATAAGGCGGCGGGCTTGCGACAGAGGCAAATCTGTCTGCCCCAGATGAAGCCCGTCAGCCCCGCAGGCAAGAGCAATATCCAGACGGTCATTTACAATAAACACCGCACCATACTCAATACAAAGTTCTTTTAAGCTGAGTGCCAATGACAGAAATTGTCTGGCAGAAGCGGTTTTGGCTCTTAGCTGGACAAGGCGGCAACCGCCTTCAAGGACTTCTTTAGTAACCCGTGGTATATCCCGCCCGGCCAAATAATCCACATCTATAGCTACATACAGACCTTTTATCATATCCCGGCGGTTTTTCCGCAAGAGTATGGCCGCCAAATCTTTTTCAAGGGTATAAAGTTCAAAACGCCCCCGGCTGTAAATAGAGGCGTCAAAACCAAGTTCAGGCAGACCGGCAAATTCTTCCAAAACCCGCAGTGATTGTTCGGCCCGCTTAGCATTGGCACTGATAAGCGAAAACAGGGTTTCAGCTTTGGACTGGTCAGCCGTTTTCAGATGAGCACCTACATCCGTATCAGCCTGGCGGGAGAATAAAAGATGGCAGTTGGAGGCAGTATCCTGCAGAGTAAGTGCGTGACGCAGATTTTTTAAACGCAGAGTCAGCGTTTCATTTTCAAGGTATAGGCGGGCAATCTCTTCCAGTATCCGCAAACCTTCACTCAAGCGGTTCTGGTTTACATCAACTATCCGCCACAATTTTTCAAGGTTATCCACGGCAAGATTTTAACACAAACCTGTATCCGTCGTCTTCATTCTTCACCCAGTGCATTTTTGATTAGTTCCAGCCTAGGCTCAGGCTGGCTGAGGTCTACCGAAACAAAATCTATCCGGCAGGGGAAATGTTCCAGCCGGTGTTTTTGAATATAACTTTCGGCACTGGCCATAAGATGGGCCTTTTTACGCGGTGTAACAGATTCGGCAGGCAAGCCATAGCCCAAACGGCGTTTGGTTCGCACCTCAATGAATACCAGATACTCACCGTCTTGCCCGACTATATCAATTTCACCTTCGGGCAAACGGCAGTTGGTCTGGATAATGCTGTATCCCATGCCTTTTAGGTACTCTGCGGCCAGTTTTTCCCCAAATTCGCCTGTTTCCTTGCGGTTATAGGCCATCAATCATACCCTTCAATGGGGCAAAAGTGCGGCGGTGAATAGGAGAAATACCCTTTTGGCAAATACACTCCACATGCAGGGCCGTACCGTACCCCTTGTGTTTGGCAAGATAGTATCCGGGATACTCCATATCCAGCTTGGACATCAGGCGGTCACGGCTAACCTTGGCCACAATGGAGGCGCAGGCAATACTGAAACAGAGAGCATCACCGTCTACAATGCCCTTTTGAGGCAGGGGAATATCCGGCAGCTTAAGGTAATCAACCAGCAGAAAATCCGGCTGGCAAGTTAAGTCTTCCACGGCCTGTTTCATGGCCAGTCTGGTAGCGGGGGCAATGCCCATGCTGTCAATCTGTTCGTTATCTACCGCACCCACCCCGAAGGTTACAGCCATGGAAACAATGTGACAGTAAAGATATTCGCGTTTTGCGGGGCTGAGGACCTTACTATCCCTTACCATCTCCACCCAGTCACCCTTTAAACGTGGCGGCATGATAACAGCTCCTGCCACCACCGGCCCAGCCAGACAACCTCTGCCGGCTTCATCCAAACCTGCAATAAGGATAAAACCCTGTTTACGAAGCAGTTTTTCTTCAGCCCGGCTGGGGCAAATAACAGTTGCAGGCATATCAGATAGTATCTCCGCCGGATTCGATAATACCACCGCCAAGCACCATATCATCCAGATAGATTACTGCCGCTTGACCGGGAGTGGCTGCCCAGACCGGGCTTGCCAATTCCAGTATATAAAAATCACCTGATTGAGATATCTTTTTAACCTCAGCGGGAGCGGCTTTGTAGCGGACTTTGACTATCATGCCGGAGGTATCCAGAGGGATACCGCTTTCCCTCCAGATAAAATTACTCAGTAAAATACGGCTGGTATAGAGCTGGTCATGGCCGGCAACCGTAATTGTATTAGCATCTGCATTCATGTCAGATACAAACAGCTTTTCATTTGAAGCCAACCCCAGCCCTTGCCTTTGGCCTACGGTATAAAGGGGCAGTCCCTGATGCTCTCCCAGTATTTTACCTGTGGTGTCCAGAATTTTGCCGGGGGTAAATCCCATACGGGTGGCCAGAAAAGATTTATAATCACCGTCAGGTATAAAACATACATCCTGGCTTTCTTTTTGGGAAACCGGCAGTTTCATATTAGTGGCTAAACGGACAATATCCTTTTTGTATTTTTGCCCCAATGGAAACATCAGGCGTGATAGAGATTCTGGCGGCAGGGTATACAGAAAATATGACTGGTCTTTTTTTCCATCCGCACCCCGAAGGAGGTGAGTGCCATTTTCATCTGAAACAATGCGGGCATAATGCCCGGTTGCCAGATAATCCGCCTTGAAATCCTGTATTTTATTCAACAGGGCGCCTATCTTTACATAATAATTACAACGGATACAGGGGTTGGGGGTACGGCCTTGCGAATACTGCTGGCAAAAATCTGCAATAACTCTTTGGGAAAAAATATCACTCAAATCCACCACATAATGAGGAATATTTAGGGCGGCAGCCACTTCACGTGCCCGGTTAATAAGTTTAAGGTTGTACCCGTTTCCATAGGGTTCATTGTTGGATTTAAGTTGCAGACTCACCCCGGCTACGTTATAGCCCTGTTCAAGAAGCAACATGGCTGTAACCGAAGAATCCACCCCGCCACTCATAGCCACCATTACCAGTTCAGAACTGTCACTCATTTCGGCAACCAAGCAGTATAGTCACCCTTTGTTTAATGCGGCTGAAAATCTCTGACTGAGGAAGTGAAGCATCCAGCTTCAGGAATCTGTCCGGTTCGGTAGCATAAATGGCTCCAAAACCATTTCTGACTCTCTGGTGAAAGCCGTTATTTTCACTCTCAAAGCGGTCAGGCGGCAACCCACCTTTGCGAAGCAGGGCAGCTTTGTCATCCATATCCAGCCAGATAGTAAGGTCAGGAATAAGACCCCCGCTTGCCAAACTGTTTACACAC
>NZ_JBAZDW010000025.1:0-20736 GCF_041654235.1 Dehalococcoides sp.
TTCGGTAAACAGCTCTGTAACCTTCATATTGGTACTGCCCATGTCAACACCTTCAAACTCGCCTGCCTCTATCTCTCTGAGGTCAAGTGCGGTATTGATGGCAAGACCATGCTCAAGTGCAATCACTTCGGCGGTTACTTTTGCCCGGCTGAGAGGGCTGGCATATATGGCAGACAGTTTTTCATCTTTGAGCCGAAGTGCCAGACTACGGGTCTGGCGAAGGCCGTTTTCATTAAGGGGGGTATCACTCAACCCGCCCTGCAAACGGCGCTTATTATTCCAGTCCGTTTCTCCATGCCGAATCAAGTATATTCTGGTCATGTCTAGCCTCTGTCCACACTCCGGCGTTTTTCAAATTCGTCCGCCAGACGGATTCTTTGGGTATAGCTGGGATGATCTTGCGTCAGCCGCTCCAGCCAGTTTGAGGGTTCGGCTTCAGCCAGATTCTGGTTAACCAGACGGGTCATAGCCGTCCGAAAGGCAGACGGGTTTTGACTGATATTCAGGGCAAATTCATCTGCCTGCTTTTCTAATTTACGGGTAAAAAGGCTGAGCACTGGTGAAATACCTATTAACAAAACCGCCAATATACCCCCCAGTAAAGGCAATCCGGCCGGGTCGGAAAGTCCGCTATATTCCATAGCATTGCTTAGATAGCTGAAAATAGCCCCCCCCACCGCTAGGACTCCGAATAAAACCGCTGCCTGAAGGGAAAAAAGACGCAACATATCATTATGCTGCTGGTGGGCAATCTCGTGGGACATGATAACCTCTATCTCAGGTATGGAGTAACGGTCTACCATGGTATCGCTCAGAACTATCCGCCGGGTACGCCCCAAACCCATCAGGGCGGCGTTGGCGGCCGTTCCGTGGGCACTCAGCTCTATAATATATATCCCCCTGACAAATACGCCTATACGCCGGCAAAGCTCTGTAAGGCTGGTTTTCAGTTCCCCATCGTCAAGGGGTTTCATGGGGTAGAACAGAGGTATCAGCCAGATAGGGGCAATAAAAGTCATGCCCATGCTTACCGCCAGAAATCCCAGCCAGACCAGCAACCACCAGATATCCGGCCAGGCACCCATAACGGCATAAACCGCCGCTACCAGAAGCACACCCATCACCAGCGTAATTAAAAAAGACTTGGCAGCATCCGCAAAAAATGTCTGCCGGGTCTGGCTCAAAACCCCGTAGCGTTTGCCCAGAACATACCCGGTGTAATAATCAAACGGCAGGCTGAATATTTCATAAACACACGCAAGCAACAAAAAGTAGATACCGGCTGACCAAACCGGGGGCAACCCCAGATGGCTGGTAAGCTCGGAAGACAGACCGCTAAAGATTAAAAATGATGCCGCTATAGCAATAATACCCGTTTGAATATAAGCAAACCGGCGTTGAAGCCGGCTGTAGTCTCTGGCTTTTTGCTGGCGTTCCGTATCCAGCCCAAGGGGAGAGTTCAAAGTATCTTCGGGGGGAAGAGCCAGTTCATCTTCAAGCATCAGGCCTCCAGAACAAGCCGTATACGCTCCACTGACAGGGGAAATTCGGAAATACCCAGAGCTTTGGTCAGCTGTTCAGGGCGGCCTGCCCCTTTGCTGTCGCACTGGAGGAGCATCCGCAGGCGGAGCATATCATCAGCCAGAGCCAGCACTTCCAGTTCGGCTACCTGAGCACGCAAATCATATTCTTTGACCTTGTCCTGACGCTGCAGCTGCCAGACAAGGCTGTCTTTGGCCATAAAGCCATCTACCGCCTGCCGGCACTCCGAAAGGGATATTGAAGTCCGCACCGTTACAACGTACTCGGCCTGACGCACCAGTGCCTGAAGCGAATCCTGTTCAAGGGGTACAACACAGCTTTGGAGTATCTTGATGCCCTCCGGCAGCTGGCGGTTTATCAAATCTTCAAAATAATGGGGACTGAGAGCGCCAGAAGTATACAAATCCATAAATTCAGCCCGGCTGGTATACCCCACCGGCAAGGGTGATGCCAAAGCCATGCGCGGGTGAGGGTTAAACCCTTCTGAATAGGCGGGTTCTACTCCGGCCCGGTAAAAGGTCCTTTGCCACAGGCGTATTATGTCAAGGTGAGAAATAAACTTCAGGTTTTCTCCCCTTTGGTATTTAATTCTTAGACGCTGCACGTTTTTCCTTTGTTATCAGGACTTCATCAATCTTCATACCCTTCATACGGGTAATCACCACTTTGAGATTCTGCAGTTTTATTTGCTGACCCTGCTTGGGTATATATCCCAAACGGTCCAGTATTAATCCGGCAATAGTCTCATAATCACCTTCGGGTAAATCCAAATCCATTTCAACATTAGCTTCTTCTATCCGCATACTGCCGTCTACCTGAAAGGTGTACTCATTAATAGACTCGTAATCTTTTTCAGCATCCGCCAGCTCATCACCTACCGGTCCGACTATCTCTTCCATCAGGCGGGAAAGACTTACAATACCAGCGGTGCCGCCGTATTCATCTATAACTACACACATGCGGAAGTTCTTTTCCCGCATCTCGTTAAAAAGCTTGCCGATTGGCTTGGTTTCAGGGGCAAAATAGGCCGGCCGCATCAGGTCGTCAACCGAATCCTGCGGGGTATGAGTACCCTTGGCCAGTGCCATCAGCACATCTTTAATGGATAATATGCCCAGTACATTATCCATATTTTCTTCGTATACAGGGAAACGTGACATGGGAGACTCGGCATATAAATCCAGAAAATCTTTCAGGGTCGAGCCTTTTTCCACGCTCTCCACTTCCGGTCTGGGAACTATCACTTCCCGTACCGGCCGGTCAGAAAACTCAAATACTTTATGCAGAAGCTCGGCCTTATCTTCTTCAACCGTGCCCTCTTTATGGCCTACGGTTATCATGGCCCGGATATCGTCTTCGGCCACCAGAGAACTCTTGAGCGAAGGGCCGCCGAACAACTTGGTAAAACCAGAGGATATCCAGCCGAGCAAAGCCACCACAGGTGCAAATATTTTAGAAATTATTTCTACAACAGGGGCTACCGAAAGGGCTATTTTTTCAGAATGCTGGGTAGCCAAAGTTTTGGGTGTAGTTTCGCCGAAAACCAGCAATATTATAGTAACCCCGGCAGTGGCAATAAGAACGCCTGTTTCATTGCCCCATACCGAAACCGCCAGAACAGTACCCAGAGCGGAAGCGGCCGTATTTACAAAATTGTTGCCCAGCAATACGGTAGAAAGAAATTTTTCAGGCCTTTCCATTAATTTGGAGACTTTGTCAGCTCCTTTTACCTTGCTTTGAACCATGTTTTGCAGGCGGAAACGCTGCAGTGAGATAAAGGCAGTTTCAGAGCTGGCAAAAAAGGCGGAAAAGACAACACACAGAAAGAAGAATATAAGGTACCATGTATCGGTACTCATTTTGAAGAAAACCTCACTAACCTAGGCTACAGAGCCTGGATATTTATAATAACATTGACCTATATGGGTGTCAAAGGACTTAGCCCCTTGACATTGTCTATGATATAATCCTGTTTATATGAAAATACTGGGTATTGAAAGCTCCTGTGACGAAACTGCGGCCTCCGTGGTGGAAGATGGGGTAAATATTCTCTCCAACCGGATATCTTCACAGATAGATATCCACTCCCGTTACGGCGGAGTAGTCCCCGAAGTGGCTTCCCGCCAGCACCTGCTTTCCATATTGCCGGTTATTAAAGACGCACTGGAGGAAGCCCGCACTGGTCTTGATGAGATTTCCGCCATAGCCATAACCAATGGACCCGGGCTGGCAGGCTCTCTGATAGTGGGGGTAAATACCGCCAAGGCCATAGCCGCTGCCCGCCGTATACCTCTGGTAGCGGTAAACCACCTGCACGGCCATATCTACGCAAACTGGCTTTTCGGCAAAATACCGGAGTTCCCCTGCCTGTGTCTGACTGTTTCAGGCGGGCATACGGACTTGGTGCTGATGAGCGGACACGGGCAGTACCAACTGCTGGGACGCACCCGTGATGATGCCGCCGGAGAAGCCTTTGACAAAGCCGCCAGAATACTGGGATTAAGCTATCCGGGCGGACCAGCCATAGACAGAGCCTCCCAGGATGGCCAGGCTGTACTTGATTTGCCCCGTTCGTGGATACCCGGCAGTCATGACTTCAGTTTCAGCGGGCTAAAAACAGCCCTTCTCAGGCTGGTGGAAAACGGTGAAGTTTGTTCGGTAAATGATGCCGCCGCCAGCTTTCAAAAAGCAGTGGTAGACGTGCTGGTAACCAAAACCATAAACTGCGCCCAAGAATATAATGTGAAGCAGATACTTCTGGCAGGCGGGGTAGCTGCCAATAATCTGTTGCGTAAACAGCTAAGTGAAAAATCCTCCCTGCCGGTTTCCATACCGCCGATGGGGCTTTGCACCGACAATGCCGCCGTAATAGCCTCCTGCGGCTATTTCCGCTTTATATCCGGCAAGCAAGACGGGCTGGATATGGATGTACTGCCGGCACTGTCAGTTACTTCCTGAAGTGATTGACAATCTTTTTTGGGCAAATAAAAAAGGAACCCGTTTCCGAGCTCCCTTTTACAACCTGTACAGTATTTGAGGCGGCCTGTACAGTTTTCAAAGACCATCCAGATCTTCATTAACTGTAACCATTGTAGACCAGTATCAAAGACCTTACTATCGTACTTATTACGTAAATTGACTGCGCATTTATGCTTAGTACTTTAATATACTATCGTATATTTTTAAGCCGGGAGGTACTTTTCAGTCTCTGTTAAACCCTGCTATCTGACTATCCAAAGACCATATAGAGAGTTTATACCCTTGGTTGATATAGCTATATTTATTTTTGCAGCTATATTTCTTCTTATTTTACCCTAAATACCTGTAATTATCTCTGTATACAGTTGCAGGTAACCTTTCAGTACTGTATTATATTGCTGTTAGCAGTCTCGTACTGAGACTGCTAAAAAATTGCCGCATAAATATAGTTAAATATTAAAAGGAGGAATAATGGCAATTAGATTCGAACCCCTGCACAACATGGTACTCATCCAGCCCCAGGAAAAACAGGATATGAGCAAAGGCGGTATCATCATACCTGACGCCGCTCAGGAAAAATCCCAGGAAGGCTTGATTGTAGCCGTGGGCCCCGGCCGTCTGGATAAAGATGGCAAGCGCGAAACCATGAGCATCAAAGTTGGAGAGAAGGTTCTTTTCCCCAAATTCGGTGGTGTTGAACTTAAATCTGGCGGCGTGGAATATATCATCATGCCCGAGAGCCAGATCATGGCTAAAATCGTAGGCTAAATTTTTTAACGAATATTAGGAGGTATAATGGCTAAGCAGATTATATTTGGCGAAAAAGTCAGGGTCTCCCTTAAAAAGGGTGTTGACACTCTGGCAAATACAGTAAGAGTAACCCTTGGCCCTAAAGGTCATCCCGTAGCCCTTGAGCGGAAATGGGGCGCACCCACTGTTATAGATGACGGTGTAACCATTGCCCGTGATATTGAACTGCCCGATGCTTTCGAGAATATGGGCGCCCAGCTGGTCAAAGAGGCCGCTACCCGCACCAGCGATGCCGCCGGTGACGGTACCACCACCTCTATCGTACTGGCTCAGGCCATTATCAACGAAGCCTTCAAGAATATTGCCGCCGGTGCCGAACCCATCAACCTGAAACGCGGTATTGAAAAGGCTGTTGCCGCCCTAAAGGCCCAGCTCCGCAAGAATTCCACCCCCGTCAAGGGCAAACAGCAGATTGTTCAGGTTGCTACCATTACCGGTAAAGACCCTGAAATCGGTAACCTGATTGCTGACGTTATGGACAAAGTCGGCAAAGACGGCGTTATCACTATTGAAGAATCCCGTGGCCTGCGTTATGAAACCAGCTATGTAGAAGGTATGCAGTTTGACCGCGGTTATATCAGTGCCTACTTCGTAACTGACCCCGGCCGCATGGAATCCGTCATGGAAGATGCCACCATTCTTATGACTGACCGCAAGATTGAAACCGTTGCTGAGCTTCTGCCCGCTCTGGAAAAAATCCTGCAGATTTCAAAGAATCTGGTCATCGTAGCTGAAAACGTTGAAGCTGAAGCTCTGGCTACTCTGGTAGTCAACAAGCTGCGCGGCAACTTAAACATCTTGGCTGTCAAAGCCCCCGGCTATGGCGACCGCCAGAAGGCCATGCTGGAAGATATGGCTATCCTGACCGGTGGTCATGTAATCAGCAAGGAAGCCGGCCGCAAGCTGGATTCCGTAACCGAAGCTGACCTTGGTCATGCCCGCAGGATTGTTTCCAATAAAGACAAGACCACCATCATTGACGGCGAAGGCTCTGCCGAAGCTATCAAGGATCGCATCAAGCAGATTAAGGCCCAGATTGAAGAAACCGAATCTGCCTTTGACCGCGAAAAACTGCAGGAACGCCAGGCTGCTCTGGTCGGCGGCGTAGCCGTTATCGCCGTAGGCGCTGCTACCGAAACCGAAATGAAAGAACGCAAAGCCCGCGTTGAAGATGCTCTGGCTGCCACCCGTGCCGCCATTGAAGAAGGCATCCTGCCCGGCGGCGGCACCGGCCTCTTGAATGCCCTGCCCTGCCTTGATGCCCTGAAACTGGAAGGCGACGAAGCCACCGGTGTCAATATCGTCCGCAAGGCTCTTATTGAACCCGTCCGCTGGATTGCCACCAACGCCGGCAAAGACGGCAACGTCATTGTTGACAAGGTCAAGAACTCACCCGTCGGCCATGGTTACAACGCTGAGAATGATGTCTTCGGCGATATGGCTGAAATGGGTATCATTGACCCCACCATGGTTGTCCGCTCCGCCCTTGAGAACGCCGCTTCTATTGCCAACATGGTTCTCATCACCGACTCACTGGTAGCTGACATCCAGGAAAAAGCCCCTGCCGCCCCCGGCCCTGAAGCCGCAGGTATGTACTAAGACCCAAACGGGTTAAACAGAAAAGGGCGAGACCAAAGTCTCGCCCTTTTCTTTACTCAAAACTATATTTATAAATAGATACGTTGTCTAGTCTTTCAGTAAACAGCTCACCTTTTCTTTATCAATCTGCCCCACCAGAGCCAGCCGCATCTCTGGTTTCCTGAAATACTCCCCTGCCAGTTCCATTACGCTTGTCAGGGTCACCCCGTCTATCAGGCGGATAACATCTTCATGGGTGTTTACCCTTCGGCATAACAATTCCTGGGAGCCTATCCATTTGGCCATATAGCGGCTGTCTTCCATAGCCAGCTGAATCCGCCCCTTGGACATTTCCTTAGCCTTTGTCAACTCTTCTGCGGTTATAGTTGTCTTGGCGGCTTCCATCTCCGAAAGTATAGCCTCTATGCAAGCCGTCAGATTTGCGGGGTCCACAGCGGCAAATATGGAAAAAGCCCCTGTATCATGCAGGAACTCCGTACCGGACTGGACAGAATAAGCCAAACCCAGATTATCCCTGACATGGGCAAAGAGACGGCTACTCATGCCGTCACCCAGTATGGTATTTAGTATACTGAAAGCATAACGGCGGTTATCCAGCCGGTTCATACCCGGCATTGCCAGCATCAGGTTAATCTGCTCTGCATCCCTTTTGTCTACCCCTACCGGACAGGGGTTGCCGGAATGATAAGGTTCAAAAGTCTGAACTATATTCTGACCGCCCAAACCGCTGAAGGCCTGACTGATAGCCGAAACCGCGGGTGAGTGCTTTATATCTCCGGCTACTGCCACCACTACATTGGCCGGGTTATAATGGCAATGCATGAAACTAAGTAGTCTCTGCCTGTCCAGACCTGCCACACTCTGGCGGCTGCCGGCTATATCCCTGCCCAAAGGGTGATTCGGCCAGAGTATTTCGTCAATCAACAGACCTACCCGGTGGGAAGGGTTGTCCATGCTCATGCTTATCTCTTCGTAGACAACCTTACGTTCTTTCTCAAGGTCTTCAGGATCAAACACAGGGGTTACCAGCATATCCGAAAGCACATCCAGTGCCAGAGCAAATTTGTCACTGCCCACTTTGGCGTAGTAAAGGGTGGACTCACGGTCGGTAGCCGCATTCAAAATACCACCCACCCCCTCTATGGCGCTGGAAATAAGCTGGGAATTGGGGTACTTGGCACTCCCTCTAAATACCATGTGCTCTATAAAATGGCTGGCGCCGGCTTCACAGTCTTTTTCATAACGTGAACCCACCCCTATATATACGCAAATGGTAACCGAACGGCTGGCAGGCATGTGGTGGCTTATCACCCGAAGGCCGCTTGGCAAAACACTTAATTCATACAAATAAACACCTCGCTTCTTTTTGAATAATAAACATGGTCTCAAAGGGTGTCAAATGGAACCGGTGGATTAGACACCTAACCATGTCTGCTTTATAATTAAACAAGGCGGAAAAATGCACGAACTGTCAATAACCGAAGAACTGCTTAAAACCATTGTAGCCAAGGCAGAAGAAGCCAAAGCCCGAAACGTCAGCCGGATAAATCTGGTTATCGGCGAATATGCGGGCGTGGTGGAAGACAGTGTAAAAATGTGTTTTGAGATACTCAGTCAGGATACAATAGCCAATGGGGCAGTTCTGGAATTCAGCCGTATACCTGCCAAGTTCCGTTGCCGCCTGTGCGGCCATACCTTCCCTTCCGGCCAAAATTTACTTGTCTGCCCGGAGTGTCAGGGCTGGAATGCCGAAGTGATAGCCGGCAACGAATTTTTTATTGAAAGCATTGAGGTAGATGATGAAAGTCAAAGTTCTTAAAAATATAACCGATATGAATGACCAGCTGGCCACCCGAAACAAGCATATGTTTGCCGACAAAGGCATACTGGTTATAAATGTCATGTCTTCGCCCGGTGCCGGCAAAACCAGTCTGCTTTTAAAGACTATCGAGCTGCTGGGGAATGATGCCCGGGTGGGTGTGATAGAGGGTGATATTGCCTCAAGCGTAGATGCCGAAAAGATAGCCGCAACCGGCTCGCAGGCTATCCAGATAAATACAGATGGGGGTTGTCACCTTGACGCCAACATGGTAGCAACCGCCGCAGACGGGCTGGAACTGGACAAACTGGATATCATTTTTATTGAAAACGTGGGCAATCTGGTCTGCCCGGCCGGTTTCCAGCTGGGTGAAGCCAAAAGGGTAGTTCTGGCATCCGTGCCGGAGGGTGATGATAAACCAACCAAATACCCCTTTATGTTCAGAGATACAGACGTAATAGTCATAACCAAAATGGATTACCTGCCCCTCAGTGATTTCAATATGGAATCCTTCCGCAAAACAGTGCTGGGTCTCAACCCGGACGTCAAAATAATTGAGCTTTCAGTAAGGAATGGACAAGGGCTGGACGAATGGATAGCCTGGCTGAAAAGCAACCTTCTACAGAGGCAATAAATGCCCGCACCTAAACAAACCAAACGGTTTGCCTTCGCACTTAGCGGTGTTGTCCAAGGGGTGGGTTTCCGCCCGTTTGTTTACCAGCTGGCCGCCAAACACCGCTTAAACGGCTGGGTCAGGAATACCTCCGCCGGAGTGGAGATTGAGGCAGAAGGTGCAGGGCAGGCACTGGACGCCTTTTCAGAAGAATTGACCAGTCTTAATCCGCCTCAGTCAGTTATAAAAACATTCAAACAGACTGAAATACCTTTAACAGGCGAAGAAGGGTTTGAAATCAAACCCAGCCAGAGTCTTGCAGGCCGCTTTCAGCTGGTCTCACCGGATATAGCCACCTGCACCGAGTGCCAAAAGGATATCTTTGCTCCCCGAAACCGCCGTTACCGCTACCCCTTTACCAACTGTACCAACTGCGGACCCCGTTTTACTATCATCGAAGATATACCCTATGACAGACCCCTGACCACCATGAAGAACTTTAAAATGTGCCCTGACTGTCAGGCCGAATATGACAACCCTTTGAACCGCCGTTTTCATGCCCAGCCGAATGCCTGCCCGATATGCGGCCCCCGCCTCTGGCTGGCCGACAAAACCGGTACAGAGCTTTCAAATACCGATACCATAGCAGAAGCCGCAAAACTGCTTCAAGACGGTCAAATTTTAGCTGTACGGGGTCTGGGAGGCTTTCTGCTGGCCGCCGACGCTACCAATCCACAGGCCGTAGCCACCCTTAGAAACCGCAAGCACCGCCCTTCAAAACCCTTTGCGGTTATGCTGGCAAATCTGGAAGAAGCCCGAAAATACTGTTCCATATCCAAAGAAGAAGAAAACCTCCTGGTTTCACCCGCCGCACCCATAGTCCTTTGCAGGTGGAACAAAGAAAGCCCCGTTTGCCCTGAAACTGCCCCCGGTCAAAATTATCTAGGCATTATGCTCTCTTACACCCCTCTCCACCATTTACTTCTTAAGGAAATAAACAAACCCCTTGTCATGACCAGCGGCAATCTGAGTGAAGAGCCCATTGCCAAAGACAATGACGAAGCCCTGAAAAGGCTCTGCAATATCGCGGATTATTTTCTGCTCCACAACCGCCCCATCTACTCCCGTTATGATGACAGCGTGGTCATGTATGAAGCAGGCGAAAAGAGGGTGCTCAGACGGGCCAGAGGCTACGCCCCCTACCCCGTCCAGACCCATTTCAAGGGCAAGGAAGTACTGGCCATGGGGCCGCAGGAAAAGAACACTTTCTGCCTGCTGAAAGACGGTTACGCCTTTGTCAGCCAGCATATAGGGGACATGCAAAACCCGGAAACACTGGACAGCTTTGAAGAAACGCTGGCGGTGTACTTGAAACTGTTCCGCTCAAAACCTGAAATAATAGCCGCCGACCTGCACCCCGGTTACATCGCCACCGCTCTGGCCGAAGAATGGTCTGACAGGCTTGACATACCTCTGGTCAAAGTCCAGCACCACCATGCCCATATTGCATCCTGTCTGGCTGAACACGGCTGTGACGATGAGGTTATAGGGGTGGCTCTGGACGGCACGGGTTATGGTCTGGACGGGAATATCTGGGGCGGGGAATTTTTCTGCGGGGGTATAAAACAGGGATTTAGCCGCCAAGCCCATCTAGAATATTTGCCGCTCCCCGGAGGCGAAGCCGCCATCAAAAAGCCTTACCGCACAGCGGTGTCATATGTCTATACCCTGCTGGGAGAAGAAGGCTTGTGCTTTTTTAAAGATATAGACCCGGAAGAACTGGATATTATAAAAAGCCAGCTTAACAAAAAACTGAATTCCCCGCTCACTTCCAGTACCGGCAGGCTGTTTGATGCGGTTGCCGCCCTGTGCGGAATCTGCCGGGTGGCCAACTATGACTCACAGCCGGCCATAGAGCTGGAAGCCGAGGCAAAAGATACTGAATTTGCCCAGTTCTACCCCTTTGAGTTAGACTTAGACAAGGGCATTTACCTGATTCGGCTGAAAGGTATACTGGAAGGTGTGCTTTCGAACATCAAATCAGGCAAAACAGCCGCTTATATATCGGTAAAATTTCACAATACTGTCAGCCAAATAGTTCTGGACACCTGCCGCAAGCTTTCATCCGAAAGCGGGCTTACCAAAGTAGCTCTTTCAGGCGGGGTTTTCCAGAACAGACGGCTTTTCCGGCAGGTGATACAACAGCTGGAAACAGAGGGGTTTAAAGTGCTTACCCACAAGGAAATCCCCTCTAATGACGGCTGTATATCACTGGGTCAGGCGGTAATAGCCGCCAACCAAGGAGGATTATAATGTGCCTTGCAGTCCCTGCCAAAATAATATCCCTTGAAGACAGCGTGGCGGAAGTGGATCTGAACGGAACCACTTATAAAGCCAGCGTCATGCTTACCCCTGAAGCCAAAGTGGGTGATTACGTACTGCTCCACACCGGCTATGCCATACAGGTAATAGACGAAAAAGACGCTCTGGAAACTCTGGAAATATTCAAACAGATGGAGATGCTTTAGCCTGTGAATTTCATAGAGGAATTCCGAAACAGCCAGTCAGGGCGTACCCTGCTGGAATACATAAATAAACGTTCCACCAAGCCTGCCCGCTTTATGGAGTTTTGCGGAGGGCATACCGTAGCCATTTTCCGTTACGGCATCCGCCAGCTGCTGCCGCCCCATATTGAAATGCTGTCAGGACCGGGCTGTCCTGTCTGTGTAACCTCTACTGCCGATCTGGACAAAGTCATAGCCCTGTCCAGACTGACCGGGGTCATCATCTGCTCATTCGGTGATCTTTTGCGGGTTCCCTCCAGCCGCCAAAGCCTGCTGGAAGTGCGGGCGGAAGGGGCAGACGTACGCATTGTTTACTCTACCATGGACGCATTGGAGATAGCCCGCCAAAACCCTGCCAAAAAGGTTATCTTTGTGGGTATAGGCTTTGAAACCACCGCTCCCACCATTGCCGCTTCGGTAATTCAGGCGCGTAATCAAGGGCTTGATAATTATTATGTAATGTCGCTCCATAAAATAACCCCTCCCGTCATGCGGGCTATACTGGACGCGGGTGAAACCCGTCTTTCGGGCATAATCTGCCCCGGACATGTTTCTTCCATCACCGGCAGTAACGCCTGGGAGTTTATCCCCAAAGACTATCATCTGGCCTGTGCCGTTTCCGGTTTTGAAAGCCTGGACATACTTTATTGTGTCAAGTCACTGGTAGACCAAGTGGAGGACAAAACTCCCCGTCTGGATGTCAGCTATTCACGGGCAGTCAAACCCGAAGGCAACCTTGCCGCCCTGAAGATTATGGACGAAGTATTTGATATCTGCCCGGCCAACTGGCGCGGCATAGGTATTTTGCCCGAAAGCGGTCTCTGCCTGAAACCAGTATTTGCCGCTTTTGATGCTGAGAAAAACTTTGAAATAAAACTCTCCGAACCCAGCCGCGAAACACCCGGCTGTTTGTGCGGCGAGATTATTAAGGGCACCCGGACACCGCTGGAATGCAAGCTGTTTTCAAAGGTTTGCACCCCGGAAAATCCGGTCGGGCCGTGCATGGTCTCCTCTGAGGGCACTTGTGCCGCCTATTACCATTACGGAGGCAAACTTGGATAAAACTAAGATATTACTGGCCCATGGTTCGGGCGGACGCCTGACCCATGACCTTATTTCCAAATACCTTGTCCAATCCCTGTCAAACCCGCTTTTAAACAAACTGGACGACGCGGCTGTTTTTAAAACCGGGGGCAATATGGCTTTTACCACCGACAGTTACGTGGTAAGCCCCATTTTCTTTCCCGGCGGCAATATAGGCAAACTGGCAGTCTGCGGTACAGTAAACGACCTGTCTGTCATGGGGGCTGTCCCCAAATACCTCAGCCTGTCATTTATCATTGAGGAAGGGCTGGACATAACCGTTCTGGAGAAAATCATACAATCCATTGCCGCTGCCGCTAAAGAAGCCGGGGTAGAAATAGTGACCGGAGACACCAAGGTAGTCAATATCGGCAAAGCCGACAAGATATTTATAAATACGGCCGGGGTAGGCTTCATACCCGAAGAGCTGGATATATCCGGTTCCAACGCCCAGCCGGGTGATGCGGTAATTGTATCCGGCACTATGGGTGACCATGGTATTGCCATTATGGCTCAGCGTGAAGGACTGAACTTTAAAATAGCAGTTGAAAGTGACTGTGCTCCTTTAAACGGGCTGATAGCCGATATGCTTAAAGCCTGCCCCCGAATACACGTCATGCGTGACCCCACCAGAGGCGGGCTGGCCACCACCCTTAACGAAATAGCCGCCCAATCACAGGTAGGTATAGAGCTTGACGAAGAGTCCATACCTGTCAAACCGGCAGTGGGCGGTGCCTGCGATGCGCTGGGGCTTGACCCGCTGTATGTAGCCAATGAAGGCAAGCTGATAGCTATCCTGCCTGAGGAATTCGCACCAAAAGTACTTTCGGCTATGAAAGCCCATCCGTACGGAGTAGACAGTGCCGTTATCGGGCGGGTCACTGCCAAAAACCCGTCACGGGTCAGCATCCGCACCCCGCTGGGGGCACTTCGGATACTGGACATGCAAAGCGGCGAGCTCTTGCCCCGCATCTGCTAGCATAACCGGACAAGCATTGACACAGGCTGGACAGCTATTCTGCCCGGCCTGTTTTATTTTCCACCATCCGCATTATTATTTAAAACATATTGACAGCGCATCTTTATACACTATAATATCAGAGATATTGAATGAATGTTCAATGAATTTTAAAGGAACACCATGCCAGAAACAATTAAAGCAGATAACCGCAAAATGCAGGCTGAAAAACGCCGCCGTGAGATACTGGACGCTGCCCTTAAAATATTTGCCGAACAAGGCTATCAGGGGGCAACCATAAGCCAGATATCCGAAACCGCCGGAACTTCGCTGGGACTGCTTTACCATTACTTTCCCAACAAAAAAGCCCTTATGGAGGCGGTAATAGCCGAAAACAGCTTCCTGCCCATGCTAAAAAACATACTGGGCAAACCCGGCAACCAAAACATACAGACTGTCTTAACTAAATTGTGTCTGGAATTTTACCGCCTGCTTGAAAACAAAAAAGAACTGGTAAGCGTGTTTTTACGGGAGGGAACCAGCAACCCGACGGTGCGGCAGGTATGGTTCGGTATGCTCGCCCAAGGGGCTCTTTCCTTTAAAATATTTCTCGACCAATATGTGGAACGGGGAGTGCTGAAAGCCCACTCCACTGATATTTCCGCCCGCAGCCTCATGTCGGCAACCGTTATGCTTTACCTGACTAATGAAGCCTTTGGAGAAGGGTTTGCCAAACCGGCGGAATTCATAACCCAGATGGTAGCCAACCAGCTTAGCGGTATAGAAATTCGCCAAAAAGAATAGGAGAATAAAATGAAACTGGAACGCAAACACGGCATCGGTATTATGGCTCTTAGTTGCCTTATTCTTACCGGAGCGGTACTGATATTTATATCCGTACCGGATTGGGGTAATTTTATCGGTTCATACTTTCAGGGAGTGAACCCAGATGAGTATTCCCCGCAGGTCGCGCCTTTGCTAAGCACATGGAAAAGCCTTTTCAGCCCGCTGCTTGCCCAGGTAGGCGGTTATATGAAGGCAGCCGGCATCTTCGGGGGTTGCGCCTTAAGTATTATGGGACTGATAGCCATGTTTGTGGGTATCAACATCGTCCGTCAGAGTGCAAAATCCATTTAATAACTCTTTGACAAGTAATACCGAATAAAAGCTAAATTGCCCCCAGGCGGAGTTGACTTTGGGGGCAATTTAGTAGTAAGATACTTCTCTAGATTTTTACAGTTTAGGAGTGTAGCTCAGTCCGGTAGAGCAGCGGTCTCCAAAACCGCCGGTCGAGGGTTCGAATCCTTCCACTCCTGCCATACTGGCCGAGATGGTGGAATGGCAGACACGCTAGCTTGAGGGGCTAGTGAGTGATGAGCTCGTGGGAGTTCAAATCTCCCTCTCGGCACCAATAAGTTATAGGGGCGGAAGTAGTTCAGCGGTAGAATGCCTCCTTGCCAAGGAGGAGGTCGCGAGTTCGAATCTCGTCTTCCGCTCCAAAATCATTTAGCTGGCGTAAAATCTAGTCTTTGGCTGGGCGACGTAGCCAAGTGGCAAGGCAGGGGTCTGCAAAACCCCTATTCAGCGGTTCGAATCCGCTCGTCGCCTCCAAAACTCCTTCGTCACTCATCAATTTTCTTTTGAACTTTGTCTTACCTTGAAAATCTTTATTTACCAACCCTGCATTAACCGTCATTACCTTCACTTATATTTTGTTTCAACACAGTTTAATATCCTAAGGGGATATCTATTAATCTAAACTGGGGTTGAACATGGCAAAATATCAACAAATCCAAACTTTACCGAACATTCCCTGCACCAAAAAACTTTCACCGAGAGTGCCTCCCGACGGCATAATATAGCTGGATAAACGCAAGCAAAATATTCTGCTAATCTATCTATCTGCCTATTTGAAATCGGGTAGCGTCCAGCAGGGCGTGCCAAAACAGACCCGTGTCACTTAGTTTATATTTCAAACCGGACACAGGCGTATATTTCCGAAGGAACAGGCTATTGCCCCAAAATCCGCTTTTGAAAACAGCCGAGGAAATTTATAGCTTTTTGCCGTTAAACCCTGCGGCGAATTGATTTCAGGCGATAACCCAGCAAAGCCAGCAAAGGAACAGATATAAAAAATGACATAAACAGCCAGTCCGAGTTCTGGTTAAGGTGGGTAACTTCAGCCAGCCCCAGAGTTAATACCCCTCCCAAAACAGCCCCCAACCCGCCAATTCTGGCAGAACCGGAGTAAGCCGTTTTATAACGCAGCCAGACCATAGACAGGCAAAGACCTAACGGATAACCCAGTACTATTCCCAGAATAGCCCCGCCCAAAGCCGCAAAACCGGCTGAATCAGAGCCTATGACAAACACTGCCAGCCTGCTCAGCATAACCGCACCCGCAAGCCCACCCCCAAGCATGATAACAAATGCCAGTACATGTTTAAGAAAACCCGGGGCTGCAAATATATTTTTTAATTTCATTATTCCAGTATAGCTTTTTTCCTTGAAAGAAGCACCGCAAGACGCTAAAATGGCGTTACTAATTAGCCGGGGTGGCGGAATCGGCAGACGCAGCGGACTTAAAATCCGCCGGAGCAATCCTTGTGGGTTCGACCCCCACCCCCGGCACCACTTTGAGGCTGTCATATGCCTTTACTTTTTATCCTTCTAAGTTATCTGCTCGGAACTTTTCCTGCAGCCTATCTGGCCGTATACCTGAGCCAAACCGGAGATATCCGCCTGAAGGGTGACCGGAACATGGGCGCCCAGAATGCCTGCCGTTGCCTTGGCTGAGGCTGGGTCATACCCAGTTTCACTTTTGACCTTACCAAGGGTTCTTTGGCCATCATGCCGGCTCTGGCGGCTAGTCTGGATACCGGCTGGGTCATGGTTTGCGGGTTGGCTGTGATTATCGGACATAACTAGCCTGTCTGGCTGAGTTTCAGTGGAGGACGCGGGGAAGCAGCCGCCATAGGTGCTGGTAATTGCCACCCAGCCGATGCTTTTTATGGGCAGGCTGGGTCTGCTGGTGCTGATATTTACCTCCAGCGTTATTGCCGCATCTGCGGTTATGTTCAGACTTTTATGGCTGGCGGTCATGATTTACGGCCTGCCCGGCGGAGTTATCGCTTACAGCATCGGACTGCCGGTAGTAGTGGGGCTTACCCATTACATGCGCACCCTTAAAGGCCGCTCTCAAACCACATAAAAAATCCGGGTTTAAACCCCGGATAATTTACATATTGCCACCATTGGAAACTCAGGACTTTTCTGTCCATCCCAGTTTCTGCCAGAGCCGTTCAAACCAGCCCTGTTTAGGTGTGCTGTCAGGGGTATTCTCACCCGGTGCATTAAGCAGTTTAAGCTGACTCTCCATTTGTTTAATCTTTTCAGTAGCCGCTCCTAGCTGGGCAGCCAAAGCCAGATTTTTTTCATGAAGTTCACGGACTACATCCATAAACTGGATAGGGGTTTGGATAGTCTGCAGAGAAAGGTCTTCCTCGTCTTCCTTCTTCAGGTCAGAGGGAATTTCATAAATGCGGTATTCCTCGCCAAAAGAGCCGGGAACCAGTTCTGCCTGTATCTTGCCGGACTTGATATAACGCCGAATGGTACGGGTGGAAACACCCAGTAAATCAGCGGCTTGGGCAATAGTCATACCTTCTTTAGTCATGGCTTGACAAGTGTAGGCAAAGATACAAGTTTTGTCAAGGGGTCAAAAAACTTTAGCCAAAAACTGTGTGACAGGCGAATTAAAATACCGCAGGCAAATAGCCGCAAATGGAAAAGCCGGGGATGTTATCCATACCCCCGGCTATTTCAACAAACAGACAAAAAAACCTTATGCTTTGCCGATTTTGAACATCTTGGTTGCGCAATCGGGGCAAACACCCTGAGTGGCGGGACGGCCGTTCTTCATGGTGATCTGCTTGGTATTTTTCATTTCCTTCTTAGCGCGGCATTTCATACAATAACCCTGCATAGCCTACCTCCTATTAGATTTGTATAAACGATAAAACACTCTGAACGCAATGTCAAGCCTTTAGCAAACATTTTTTAGCTATATTTCAGTTTAGCCCCCTCCGGCAACCGCTCCAAGTATCTCTTCAAGGCGTAAACCTTTGATAATCATACTGATAGCAATAGCCGCCAGAAACAGGCTGAAAATCCGTGACATAGCTTTGAGACCACCCCGTCCCATGTAGTGAACAAACCATTGGCTGGACTTAAAAATGAGCCATGTTGCCAGCATATTCAGGGCAAAGGAAATTAGTACTATATACAGGGGAAATTGGTTTACCAGCAAAATCAGGGTAGTGATAGTGGCCGGCCCCATGGTAAGGGGAGTGCCGATGGGTACAACCGCCACCATTTCCTCTTTGATAACCTCTACCATATGCCCGCTGGTCATATAGCGTATGGCAAAAAGAAGCAGGATAAGACCGCCGGCAATGGCAAACGCCCCTACGGATATGCCCATCAGGTCCAGTACCAGCTTGCCCATGAAAAGAAACAACAGCCCCAGTAAAGAGGCGGTAATAACCGCAAGATTAACTACCTTTTTACGTTCTTCGGCAGTGGATTGGTCGGTAATGGATATTACAAACGGCAAATTACCCACTGCGTCCACCACGATAAACAGCGGCACAAAGGTCAGCAGAATATTATTCCAGAAATCACTCATATTTTAGTAAACCTCTACTCCAGAATGCTATGTCCTGACGGCATATTCTGTCAACAGATATTATTCTTATTGCCAGCAGGTTTATAATAGCTGGCAAAGGATGCGAGTAATTTTTTGATAAAATATTTTTTCAAAACTGTCTGGCACTTTGACGCCCCACCTGAAAAAGTCTGGGAGCTGATTAAAGATGCCCGCAGCATGCCGGAATGGTGGCCGGGAGTAAAACGTTTTGAAATACTGTCTAAAGAACGGGAACTGCAGCCGAGTTGCCTTATACAGGCTTCCGTAAAGGGGCTAACCGGAGACCTTAACTTTGAACTGGAAGTAAGCAAGGCAGTACCCTGCCATGAAATCGTAATGCTAAGCAGGGGAGACTTGATGGGGCAGGGGGTATGGACACTTACCCCTGACAATGGCAAGACCATCAGCACCTATATCTGGGAAGTAACCACCACCGGCAAACTGATGAATGCCATAGGTTCTGTCTGCAAGCCGGTATTTATCTGGAATCATAACAGGGTAATGACAGCCGGCTTTAAAGCCCTTAAAAAACGCCTCTAATAAATTACTTGGAGCTCAGAGACAAAGGCAGCAGATAAGTTTGACCGGGTTTGCGGTTAAGATATGACTTGGTGTATTCCTGGGGGAATGAATACACTATTTGAACCTTGGGGTGTTCCAGCCAGAACAGGAAAACACCCACCACCTGCGGTTTAGTGCCGAACGGCCCTATCACCATGTTGTAGGTGGTCTTTACTTCATCATAAATAGACTCAAGTATATTGCGGACTGCCCATGGGTTGTCCGCCGGAGCCTGCCGCACCTCCACCGAGGGCTGGGAAAGCAGGTACTCATTGTTTTTTTCAGCATACTTCAGGTATTCAAGGTTACTGTCCCGGGGAGCGGTTATAAGGGCAATGGTGCGGGTGGGATTAAACTGCTTCCAGACCGAAAGTGCCCGTTCGGGTTCAAAACCCAAGAAAAGCACCAGAACATTGTCTTTTTCCAGAGATATATTTCCGAAGTAATTTGTAACCGTACTTATCTGCTGGACACCCTGAGTCAAACGGGTGGGGGAGTAGGACTGGGTGGTATGAATCATACGGGGCAATCCCAGATTAGTCTCCGCTACCAGATAATGCAAAAGCCCCAGCAGATACACCTTGGTAAAACCAGAAATGTCCACGGTTATAAAAGGCTCTTCGGAATCTTTGGGTTTGCACCTGTGCCAGATACTTTTTAACTGACCAATACCGTCAACCGGATCTTCGCGCTGACAACGGATAACAAATAAACCCTCGGCTGTCTTCCGTGAGAGGATAGACTGTATTTTGGCAAGGTTAACTTCTACTAATTCTTCATGGCGGGGTTCTTCAATCACAAAGATAATGGAATATCGTGCCCGGAAATTCGGGCTCATCCGCTGGATAGAAGCTACACACCGTTCCTCAAAACTGGCGCAACAGATAAAAAGGTCATCCGGCCCGTATTCATTCAGACGGGTCAATACCTCTATCAAAATTGGTTCTTCAGCCGCCTTCATGGCTTCTCCAGACAAACCCGCATTTTGCCCAAATATAAACGGAATCAGTCCATAAGTCAAATTGCTCCAAAGCAGGCTACGGACACTACCGCCCAAATATCCCCCGTTATATCATTCATAACCCCCATTTAAAGCCCTTTAACAAACAGCTATAATGGTATAATCTAAATACCGGACAGGAGAGTGACATGCTGTATTTTGCATACGGACAGAGCCTCAGCCGAAAACAGATGAAGGAAATCTGCCCGGATGCCACCCCCAAACAGAGTGCCACGCTGGCTAACTACAGGCTGATTTTTCTGGGTTATTCACGCAAGTGGCATGGGGCACTGGCCAGTATCAAACCTTCCCGCGGTGACAGGGCTAAAGGAGGACTTTACGAGATAAGCGAATCCGGACTGCGCAAACTGGACGCCCATGAGGAATATCCGGCTAACAGCGAACGGATAAAAGTAAATGTCCATAACGAAGACGGGAGTCTTTTGGAAGCCTTTACTCATACCCGCCGCCGCTCTGATGACGAGGCCAAACCCTCCGCC
>NZ_JBAZDW010000026.1:0-20680 GCF_041654235.1 Dehalococcoides sp.
GTTTTTTCAACAAAATGCTTGAAATCACCCTGATGGGATTCTTCATCTGCGAGTATGCGTTCTAACAAGCGCTTAATCTTGGGGTCATCAATGAGTTTTATATGCTCGCGGTATTGGGTAATAGCTCCATTCTCAAGCCCCACATTAGCCTGCATCCATTCAGATACAGTCTTACCGGTCATATCCATCATGCCGCGTTTAAAACTCAGTTCGCCGCCCAAAGCTGTGATAGCTTCTGCAAGCCAGTCCAGATGGCGCATTTCTTCACGGGCAATGGCTTCTATTTCACAAGCTACCTCACCTTCGCCGATAGCATATGCATGACCCAGATATTGGATAATGGCTCCATGCTCATCTTCCATATCTTTGGTGAGTAGCTCTATGGTTTTTGATTTTTCCATTGGAGTCCTTTCTCTATTTGGATTATTTAGAGCGGGCAGTGTATAGCCATTGTCAGGATTGGGCTTTAGGTTTTATGGATTGGGTATTAAGGTCAGTTTTTTTGGGTTTGGCGGCCTTGATTACCGAAACTTTTTTGGGTTTGGCCTCAGATGACTTGGGTATGGTAATTTCCAGAATGCCATTATCCAGAGTGGCAGCAATATTCTGAGGGTCGGTATTATTGGGCAGGGTCATAGAGCGTGAGAAACTGCCGTAACTCCTCTCACTGAAATAATAGTTCTCTTCTGATATTTCGCAATCGCACTTTTTTTCACCTTTTATGCTGAGAACGTTATCAGATACCGAGACTTCAATATCCTCTTCGTTTATTCCGGGCATTTCTGCTTTTATCAGATATTTGTCTTTGAGTTCTACCATTTCGGTTGCCGGCAGCCAGTCACGTTCATTAGTAAGCATGTTCCAGAGGCCGGGACTGAGTACTTCTCGGAAAGGACGCCAGGGGCGAAGTGACCAACCGGGTTGCCATCTTTCCAGAGTCATAATCATACCTCCTTTTATGCCCGCTCATTATCCATATAAAAAGTATGACACGCAGGCAAAAATGTCTCAATACGTATCACTACTTATAACGTATGTATTATTGCTTCGGATAGCTACTTAGTTTTAGACTTCGCAAGCGGAGAGAGTTGCCGACTACGGTCAGAGAGCTGATAGCCATGGCCAGAGCCGCCAGTATGGGGTTTAAAAAGCCGTATTCCCCCAGAAAGAACCGCAGGGGTTGAGGCACGCCATTCTGGCTGAAAAACAGGTAGAGTACACCGGCTGCTACCGGAATCAGAATAATATTATAGAAGAACGCCCAGAAAAGGTTCTGGCGGATAGTATTTAAAGTTGCCTTGCTCAAACGAATAGCTTTGGTAATGCCGAAAAGATCACCTGAAATAAGGGTGATATCACCGGTTTCCATAGCTATATCGGTGCCGGTGCCAATGGCTATGCCTACATCTGCCTTAGCCAGTGCAGGGGCATCATTGATACCGTCCCCCACCATCGCTACAAAGTGACCTTTTGCCTGAAGGTCTTTTATCAGATTAGACTTGTCTTCGGGTTTGACCTCAGCTATATATTGGTTTATGCCCAACTCATCTGCAATACGTTTGGCTGCCCGGTGGTTGTCACCTGTGAGCATAACCGGATTAAGTTTGTTTGCTTTCAGTTCGGCAATAACCGCAGCAGATTCGCGTTTCAAAATATCCCTGATGGCCACAATACCCTCAGGTTTGCCATCTACAGCTACGAAAATAAGGCTTTCCCCCGCTTCCCAGAGTTTATCAGCTTCAGCCTGATATGCACCCAGTGATATATTATTGGACTGCATCAGGTTGGCGTTGCCAATGAGTATTTGGGCGCCGTTTATGGTAGCTTTTAATCCTGCACCGGGCAAAGCGGAAAATTCCGACGGGTTTGAAAGTTCAAGTTTTTTGCGTACAGCTTCTTTCAAGATAGCTTTGGCCAGCGGGTGCTCGGAAAACTGTTCGGCAGAAGCAGTCAAAGTTAAAAAGGCATCTTTATCCAGACGGTGGCTTACCAGATTGCTCAGTACCGGTTTGCCGCGGGTAAGGGTGCCTGTTTTATCCAGTACAATAGTATCCAGCTTATGCATTTTCTCCAGAGCTACTGCACTGCGAATAAGTATCCCGTTTTCAGCCCCTTTTCCCATGCCGACAATCAAGGCTGTAGGTGTGGCCAGCCCCAAAGCACACGGGCAGGCGATAATCAGTACTGCTATCAGGTTCAAAAATGCATAAGTAAAAGATGGCTCAGGCCCTAAGGCCAGCCAGAAAACAAAGGTCAATATAGCTATTCCTATAACCGCAGGCACAAAGACCGAGGCTATTTTATCTGCCAGACGCTGAATAGGGGCTTTGCTACCCTGAGCTTCCTCAACCAGACGGATTATACGGGCAAGTGCGGTATCTGCCCCAACTTTTCGGGCTTCATATGTAAACGCACCGGTTTGATTGAATGTACCGCCAATGACATTATCACCGGTCTTTTTTTCAGACGGAATACTTTCGCCGGTTATCATAGATTCATCCAGACTGGAATAACCCTCCAGTATCAGTCCGTCTACCGGCAGTCTTTCACCCGGGCGGATAACAATCTTATCGCCTGCCATAACTTGGCTGATGCTTACCAAAATCTCCTTGCCGTCTTTGATAACTGAGGCAGTATTAGGCTGCAGACCTATCAGACGGCGAATGGCATCAGAGGTACGCCCTCTGGCACGGGATTCCAAAAAACGCCCGGTCAGGATAAGGGCGATAATCATGGCGGAGGTGTCAAAGTACAGGTGTTTTTCCAGCAGGGGCGAATCAAATAAAGATGGAAATAGCAAAGCTATCAGGCTGTACAGATAGGCTGCGGAAGTACCCAGTGCTATAAGGGTATTCATATCTGTAGTACGGTTTTTCAGGGCGGAAAATGCCCCTCTGTAAAATCGTATACCTGCCCAAAATTGAACAGGCGTAGCCAGCAGGAACATCAAAAATTCCTTACCGCTGAATGCAGGCAGGAAACCGGTTATCATAAGACATATTCCAAGTAGCAAAGCGACGGAAAGTTCCCGTTTCAATTTACGGGTTTCGGCATCTTCTGACCGGGAAAGTTCATCCTGAGGCGTTTCTTCAGGCAAAAGTTCATAACCCATATTGCTTATAGACTGGCTGAGTTCGCGGAAAGTAATGGAGTCCAGATATTCTACACTGGCAGTCTGGTTAGCCAGATTGACACTGGCATTAATTACGCCGACGGTATTCTTCAGAGCTTTTTCTGCCCTGGCTACACAGGATGCACAGTGGAGGCCTTTTATGGGGAAAATGGATTTGCGGCTGATAATGCCATAACCCAAATCAGTGATAATTGACTTGATATCTGCCAGATTGATAATGGAAGGATCATAATTAAATATAAGCTTGCCGGAGGCGAAATTCAGTTTGGGGTTTATTACCCCGGCTGTTTTTGACAAACGGCCTTCTATACCGGCGGCACATCTGGTACATGACATGCCGCTTATACCTGTAATTATCTTGGGCAGAGTATCTGTCAGGTTATTTTCAGGCATTGCTTTGGGCTAAGACAAGAGGTCTTTTTTCATTTGATCAAATTCTTCCTTGGTTATCTCGCCCTTTGCATAGCGTTCTTTCAATATTTCCATGTAATGGGTTTTATTGGTTGCAGATGAAACGGAAGATGCAGTCTGCCCTTTTTTAGTAAGGTGGATAATGCCCCAGATAATTACTCCGATAATAGCACACCAGAAAATGACCATGAAGATACCGCCAAAAATCATCCAGCCCCAGCCAGCACTTGACCAATCAAACATCATGGTTTTGGCCTCCTCGGCATATTTTGTAATATTATAGCACACAAGATATGGTTTAAGGTTTGACTGTTAAGCTTAAAAAGTATGTGTTAAAATTATATAAGAGTTAAGTTTTGCTTTTTGGTTTTTCTATTGTTATCCTAATAGTATCCGGGGAAAAGGGGATGTGATATGACTTTGTACTTTGAAAAGGTTATGGAATATTTCGTTAATCCTCTTAATTCAGGTGAAATGGAAAATCCTGACGGGATAGGCAGGGCCGGCAATGCCGTTTGTGGCGATGTTACTGAATTTTACATAAGGGTTAAAGATAACCGTTTGGTAGAAGTTAAGTTTAAAACTTATGGCTGCGGGGCGGCTGTAGCTATATCCAGTTTGGTAAGCCTGATGGCTACCGGCAAGACAATTGAAGAAGCCATGAAGATTGATAACAAGGCAGTAGAGGCTGAAATAAAGGGGTTGCCCCAGAACCGTAACCATTGTTCCCAAATGGGGCCACAAGCCTTGCACAGCGCTATTGCCGACTATAAAATCAAAGTTCAGGCCAGAGGTTAATATGACACACTCAAATTCCGGTAAAAATCCTGCTGCTTGCCCATATTGTGATATTACTACTGAAACTGAAGCACGCATGCCTTTCTGCAAAGCCTGCAAGCTGTCACTTTTTTATTGCCCTGCTTGTGGTGGGTTGCTTGGACGGGGAGAATCCTGTTGCCCCCATTGCCAGGCAGAGATAACTGTACAAAAAGAAAAATAGACGGGTGAGGGATTTTGGAAAACGTTATCGTCAGTGAACTGTGTGAAAAGATATCCGACAAGCGGATGGTTAAAGATGATATGGGTATTGAATATGCCATAAAGGCTTTTGCTGCTCATACGCACACCCACGTCCTTTTCGTGGTAAATAAAGATGGCATTTTGACCGGGGTTGTTAAACTTAAACAGCTGCTTGAATGGGTAAAAGTGAAGCTGAATATTGTGTCTGAAAAACATATCGTGACCCGTTCGGATGCTTTTGAAGTACTGCGACTCAGCCAGTCATGCACTATTAAAGAAATAACTTCCGAAATTATCAGCGTCAAACAAACCGATGCCATTGCTCATGCCATAAACCTGATGGCAGACAAGGAAATGGTAGAAATGCCGGTAATAGATGATGCAGGCAAACTGGTGGGTGAACTGAGAATTTCAGACTTGCTTTCAAAGCTTTTGGTAGATATTGCATCTGCCGAATCTGATAATACTTGCTCCCTGAGTTAGCTTTGCTTAGCGGACGCTGTGTATCCCGCTGAAAATGCTTTCAAATTTGCCTCAAGTAACTTTGGCGGAAGGCGTTTCTTTATAGCCTCGGTTAGTATTTCAAAATCAAAGGGCAGATAACGGGCGGCATATCCCAGAAGGTATATATTCAGCATTTTAGGATTGCCCAGCTCTTTGACTGCCTGATTTGCGGCTATAAAATCCACTTTTATACCTAAGCGGGTATATCCGTCCAGTATTTCGGCATCTGAAGGGTATTTTGACAGGCCCAGACTTATGGAAGCCGGAGGCATGGCCATATCATTTATAACCGCTTTGGTTTGTGAACCCAGATACTCCATATAGCGGGCAGACTCCAGTTTTTCAAAGGCAATAATAAGGTCTGTTTGCCCTTTTGAAATAAGGGGAGAGCGGACTTCCTTAGCAAAACGGAGGTGGCTGACTACACTTCCTCCGCGTTGAGCCATGCCGAGCGTATCAGTCTTTTTGACATCATAGCCGGCGGCCATAGCCGCATCGCACAGCACATTACTTGCCAGTATGACTCCCTGTCCCCCCACGCCCACAATCAATATATCAAACTTTTTCATAAACTTACGCCGCCTCATTGGTTTTAATGGCTTTTTGGGGGCAGACCTGATGGCACAGGTTGCAGTTATTGCCGGTACAAAGACCCGGGTCTATAAATAGCTTATCACCCTCACGCTGGATAGCCGGACAGCCTAAAAGAAGACAGGCGTCACAGCGGTTGCACAGGCCGGTGTCTATAATATTGGGCAAGGAACGTTTACGGCAGATTACATTGCATTCCCCGCGTACAATTATCACATTCAGTTCCCCGCTGGATATCGCATTCTTCAGCCCGTTTCTTAGGGATTTCAGGTCAAAAGCAGGGATAATTTGGAGGTTTTTTATGCCCGCTCCCTTTACCAGTTCTTCCAGATTCACTTCGGTAACTGTTTGACCACTTGCGGCAATACCGCAACCGGGGTTTCCCTGATGGCCGGTCATGGCGGTGGTGCGGTTATCCAGTATAAGTATGGTTATCCGTGACTGGTTATAAACCGCATTAATTAGACCATTTATACCGGAATGCATAAAGGTGGAGTCACCTATAATGGCTATAACTGGCTCGGTCAGGCCCGATTTTCCCATACCTACCGCCTGGCTGATGCTTCCGCCCATGCAGCCACAGGTATCCATAGCTGAAAGCGGGGGGTAAGCACCCAGAGTGTAACAGCCTATGTCACCTGCAAGTACCAGCTTGGGCTCACGTTTGGGTTTTCCGGGCAGAGCCGAACGCTGCCCCAGTGTGCTAAGGGTAAAAAATACGCCGGTATGCGGGCAACCGGCACATAAAAGCGGCGGCCGCTTGGGAAAGTCTGAAGTGGCAGGTTTAAACAGAATATCTTTTGGTTCAGGTAGTATGCCTGCCTTTACGGCAGAAGCACGGATGGTATCCGGGTTCAGTTCGCCGCTGCGGGGTACATATTTTTTGCCTATTGCCGAAATACCCATGCGGCAGAGAGCATCTTCAATAACTGAATCCAGTTCCTCTACAACAAATATAGTTTCAACACTCTGGCTGAATTCTTTTATAAGGTTTTTTGGCAAAGGGAAAGTCATACCCAGCTTCAGGAAAGAAGCTTCAGGGAAAACTTCTCTGGCATACTGAAAAGCAATGCCGCTGCTTATAATACCCAGTTTGGCATTTCCGGGTATGTATTTGTTAAAGGGGCAGGTTTCGGCATATTCGCCTATCAGTTCTTCCCGTTTAAGTACCTTCGGCCACTGCATGCGGGCAGCGGTGGGTACCATAACCAGTTTAGAGGCGTCGTGTTTGAAGCTTGGCAGGGTAGGTACCTGTCTTTCGGAGAGGGTTTCTACCAGAGAACTGGAATGGGAAACACGGGTAGTACTGCGCAGAATTACCGGAGTGTCAAAATGTTCGCTTAGCTCAAATGCCAGAGCCATATAATCATAAGCCTCCTGGCTGTTTGACGGCTCAAGCACCGGCATTTTTGAAAGATGTGCATAGTGGCGGGTATCCTGTTCGTTCTGGGATGAATGTATGCCGGGGTCATCCGCTACTATTATGACTAATCCACCCTTTACACCGGTGGTGGAAACAGCCATAAACGCATCGGCGGCTACATTGAGGCCTACGTGTTTCATGGCAGCCAGTGCCCGTACCCCGGTGTACGATGCACCGGTAGCTACTTCTACGGCTACGGCTTCGTTAGATGACCACTGGGTATGTATATCTGGAAATTTAGCCAGATTTTCCATTATTTCGGTACTGGGAGTGCCGGGATAGGCAGCGGCCAGTTTAAGACCTGCGTCATACGCACCTAAGGCTAAAGCTTCATTGCCGGATAATAGCTTTTTCAAGACCTTGTTCTCCCGTTGGATAATAGTTCTAGAATAATCAATAGCTTTCGGCTTGTCAATCAGGCAGTATTTATACGCTACTGACCAACTATTAGAATATAAAAGAATATTGTTTGACACCTATTTGTTCCTGTGTTACACTACGCCAATGAAATACGCAGGCTACACTTATTTTTGCTTCATGTTTACCGGGCGCACCCTGTGTGCGCTTTCGGGGGTAGCTGATGAGTAAAAATAGGTAAACCGATTTATAGGTAACAGTGTTTTACAGACTCACCTCCCCCACGCGGGAGGTGAAGTTTTTTAGGCAGATAAATAAAGAGGGTTGTTATGGCTGAAGTAGACACGATACCCAAACTGGTAAAACATAACGCCGAGCAATGGGGCGATAAGCCTGCCATGTGTATGAAAAATCTGGGTATATGGCAAAAATATACCTGGAGTGATTATTATCAAACCGTAAAATATTTCGGTTTGGGTTTGCTTAGCCTAGGTACCAAACCTTCCGACCGGGTGGCTATTATAGGCGATAATGAACCCGAATGGTTTTGGGCGGAATTTGCCGCCCAGTCTATTGGTGCAATTCCTACCGGTATATACGTTGATTCCATACCTGACGAGGTTAAATATATTGCCAGCCATGCTGAAGTAAGAGTGGCAGTGGTAAATGACCAAGAACAGGCAGACAAATTTCTTGAGCTGCTGCCCGAACTGCCAAACTTAATTAAGATTATTTACTGGGATCCCAAAGGGCTTAAAAACTACGATGACCCCATGCTTGTAAGCTTTAAAGAAGTAATAAAGCTGGGCAGGGAATACGAAAAAGCCAATCTAGATTTATTTGAGCGACTGCTAGATACTACCAAACCAGATGATATAGCCTTTGTTTATTACACTTCAGGTACTACCGGCCTGCAAAAAGGGGCTATGCTCAGCCACCGTTCCCTTATTACTACTGCAAAGGGTTTTGTTGCCCGTTACCCGCTGAGTTATAAAGACGATCTTATTTCCAATTTCCCTGCCTCATGGGTGGGGGACAGTTTTTTTGCCACTATACCCCACATTCTCTCCGGGGCACGCCTGAATTTTCCTGAAGAACCGGAAACGGTAGCCGAAGATACCCGTGAGATTGGGCCTAACTTCGTCATATACGGCCCGCGTCAGTGGGAGAGTCTGGTAAGTGAGATACAGGTAAAAATAATGGACGCCCACCCCTTGAAACGTTTGGCTTATAAAGTGCTTTCACCCGTGGGATATAAAATGGCCGAAAAAACTCTCACCGGAGGCAAGCCCGGTTTGCCTCTCATGGTAGGCCATAAAATAGCAGACGCTCTGCTGTTTCATCCGTTGAAAGATAAACTTGGAGTCAGCAAGGTAAGATTCGGGGTTACCGGAAGTTCGGTGCTTTCGCTGGATACTTTTAAAATGATACATTCCATGGGTATTGAGCTAAGGCAGAATTATGCTTCAACTGAAGCCGGGTTTATTTCTTCCCATGGTAAGGGTGATATAAGCTTTGAAAGTGTGGGACGGCCGGCGCTGGGCACCGAGGTACGCCTGACAGATGAAGGTGAACTCCTTATCCGCAGTGACTGTATGTTCAGCGGCTATTACAAAGATCCTGAGAGAACTGCCCAAAGTTTTCGGGATGGCTGGTTTGCTACTGGTGATGCTGTAAATATAAACGAAAAGGGCCACCTGATATTCCTTGACCGCCTTAAGGACTTGGGAGTGCTGGCAAACGGGATAAAATATGCCCCTCAGTATATTGAAGGACGCTTGCGTTTCAGCCCTTATATAAAAGATGCCATGGTAGTTGGCGGTGAAGACAAGGAATATGTAACCGCTATTATAAATATTGATTTCACTATGGTAAGCAAATGGGCACAGAAAAACCGTTTGAATTTCACTACCTTTGTAGATCTTTCCCAGAAAAATGAAATAGCTGATTTAGTGGCCAAAGACCTTATGAGGGTAAACAGTTATTTGCCGGAAGGCTCTAGGGTAAGGAAATTTGTTTTGCTGCATAAAGAGTTTGACCCCGATGAAGCTGAACTTACCCGTACCCGAAAACTTCGGCGGGGATTTGTATCCGAAAGATATAAAGACCTGATAGATGCCATGTACCATCTGAATAAGGAAGTAAAGGTGGAAGCGGCGGTAACCTATCGGGACGGACGCAAGGGTGTGGTAACTACCAGTATAAAAGTAAGGTCTTTGTAGGCGGAGATTATGGCAGATTTATTACAATATATAATAACCGGCATTACAGTCGGTCTGGTATACTCTCTGATTGCTCTGGGTTTTACCCTTATCTGGAAATCCTCATCGGTAGCCAATCTGGCACTGGGGCAGATGGTTCTTATATGCTCGTGGTTTACCTACAGTATGCTGGCACAGGTAGGCATGCCCCTTTGGCTGGGATTTATCTGTGTGGTTTTATTTGCACTGGCTTTGGGCTGGCTGATGGAAAGAATTATCCTCAGACCGCTTATCGGCCAACCTATTCTTTCATTGGTTACAGTGACACTGGGGGTGGGATTTTTCCTTGAGGGTGTAGTCAGTTTTGTCTGGCCGCAGAGCGTGGCAGCTATGCCGAAGATATTCCCCGAAACGCCTATCCATATCGGTTCAGCTGTTATCTCGCAGGAATATGTGTGGGCGGCCGGCATATCTTTACTGCTTTTTGCCCTGCTGACCATCTTTTTCAAATATCACAAAATGGGTGTAGCCATGAGGGCTACTGCTGATGACCAACAGGCAGTTCAGGCCTGCGGCATACCCGTAACCCGTATATTCTCACTGTCATGGATGCTGGCCATAGTTTTGGCGGCGGTGGGCGGGGTATTAATGTCCAGTATCGGCGGTATCACTCTGGGGCTGGTGGAAACCGGTATCAAGGCCTTTTCAGTGGTGATACTGGGCGGACTTGATTCGTTCCTGGGTGCCATGATAGCCGGACCTATAATCGGTTTGGCTGAAAATCTGGGAGGCGGTTATCTCACTGCCCTTACCTGGCCGGGTGTCAAGGAAGTGATACCCTTTATCATCATTATCATAGTAATGTTCATCAAGCCGTATGGCCTGTTTGGGCAGGAACGCATCGAGAGGATATAGCCATGGATTTACCTTGCGGAACGCGTAATTTTAGCTATAAGACGGATATGGCAATTTTCCGTACCAAAACCCACTGGGCCATGCTTATAGGTTTTTTGATACTCCTGTTCAGCCTGCCTTTCAATATCAACAGTTACTGGCTGGGGATATTAAACCTCATAGGCATTACAGTTATTGCCGCCGCCGGCTTAAATATATTGATGGGATATTGCGGCCAGCTTTCGGTAGGTCATGCCGGCTTTATTGCAGTAGGGGCATACACCACCGCTATTTTGGCAAATAAGCTGGGTGTGCCTTTCCCCTTTGATATGATAGCCTCAGGCATTATGGCCGGGCTGGTAGGTGTTTTGTTCGGGTTGCCTTCCCTGCGGGTAAAAGGGTTTTATCTGGCCATTTCTACCATTGCCGCCCAGTTCATTATTATCTGGGTAATAAACCACTGGTCAGGTCTGACCGGCGGTTTCAACGGCATTGTGATACCTCCAATCAACCTTTTTAACTTTGACTTTACTACTCAGGGCAGCCAGTTTTTCATCATTATGCTGGTGGCGGTTTTGGCTATCTTCTTTATGAAAAATATTGCCCGCACCCGTATAGGACGGGCATTTGTAGCCATACGGGATAATGATTTGGCGGCCGAGGTTATGGGTATAAATGTATTTAGATACAAGCTTCTGGCATTTTTCATCGGATGTTTTCTGGCTGGTGTGGCAGGTTCGCTCATGGCTCACTGGATAGGTTATTTGACGGCTGAAAACTTCACTCTGTCAGATTCTATTTTGTATGTAGGTATTGTGATTATCGGCGGATTGGGTACAGGGGTAGGCCCTATATTAGGGACACTGTTTATCCGCCTGCTTCAACAGGGAGTGCAATATGTATCTCCCCTGATGGGCTCTGCTTTTCCGCAGTTGCCATCCGGGTTTGCAGCCGGGCTTGGGCCTATGGTCTTCGGTCTGGCAATCGTCTTATTCCTGGTGCTTGAACCAAGGGGCCTCGCCCACCGCTGGCAGTTGTTCAAGTCATCTTACCGGTATTGGCCTTTCTCGTATTAGGCGAAAAAATAGGAATTCGAAAAGAAGGAGGAGCATAAATCATGTTAGGGCAAAACCGTAAACAATTGATAAAGAGGGGAGCTTTATCCTTTTTTAGTATGCTCCTTTTACTTTTTTCGGTGGCGGCGGGGGGATGCGGCACAAGCGAGACTGATGTCAATAATCCTGACGGAACTGTAAAACCCACTTTAAAAGTCGGTTTTTCCATACCTTATACCGGTCCTGCGGCTGAAAAAGGCTCTGTGATGGGGAATGCCAAACTGGATGCAATCAAATACATAAATGAGGAATTGGGCGGCGTAAACGGATACCAGATAGAAGTCCTTTGGCGGGATACCAAATATGATTCTTCACTGGCGGCTACTATTGTGCAGGAAATGATGGATAAAGAATGTTTATTCTTCACTACCTGCGCCTCAAAAGAAATGCAGGCCTCTATGGAGATTGCCAACAGGGCAAATTTCCCCGGTTTTACTGTCTTCAGTTCGCCTGTTTGCACCCATCCGCCGAAGCATATATATGCACAGCTTCCGGATTACGGTGACAGCTGGGCATCTTTTGCCAAATATTACATGGAGAATATCTGGCAGGGAGAGGGTACTCCCAAGATGGCTCTTATGATACTCCAGAATCCTACCGGTTACGGTGCTCGTGATGCGGCAAACGCTTTGGCTGCTGATTTAGGTATAGAAATAGTGGGTGTTTACGAACACTCTGCCACTATCACTGATGATACGGCTAATCTGATAAACCTCAAGGGGCAAAACCCTGATGTAGTCTTTATTTCCAGCACTCCTCAACCCACGTCTGTTATTATCAAACAGATGAACCAGATGGATATTTATCCCGGAGTGACTATAGGCTGTGGTCATGGGGGATTCACCAAAGCCCTGATAGATTTGGCCGGAGTGACCAATACCGAAGGGATTTATGGTGTTTATCCCACCGTAAACTGGGATGAAGATGTGCCGGGAATGGCTAAAATGAAGGAATACTGCCTGAAATATCACCCTGACAACTATGGCAATATGGATTATATCGCCTCATGGTCTGAGGGTTTGATGGTGGCGGAAATACTTCGTTTGGCACTTATAAATACCCCCGGAGGCATAGATAATCTGACTCCGCAGGCTATTGAAGAATACGGAATAAAGAAACTTAACGGTTATGCCGTGGGTGGTCTGCAAGGACCTGTTTCATACTCAAGCGGAGATAACCGCCTGGCAAAAGCTGTTCGGGTATTCCAGATATCAGGTGGTGTTATGCAGGTCTTGAGTGACTGGGTGGAAGCACCGCTTATCAGATACGAGGATTTTAGCTGGTTTGGGAGCTAAACCAGCTGTAAACGGGTACAGGGGGATCTGCGGGGAGTTGTGTTGCGAAGCTTAATAATAGATAATATAGCCTCAAAGGAGGGATCTGATGAGACTAGGAAAATCTGAAATCGGCTTTAGAATATTTATGGTTCTGGTGCTTACCCTTGTACCCGTGGTTTTAAGCGGATGTAATCTGGATAATATCACCGGTAATAACAATAATGACCCTTTGGTGACCAATAAAACCCTAAAAGTTGGTCTTAGCGTGTGCTATACCGGCCCGGCTGCTGAAAAAGGCACACCTCAGGGTAATGCCAAACTGGATGCTATAAAGTATATTAATGATGAACTAGGCGGGGTAAATGGATATAAAATTGAGCCTATATTCCGTGATACCAAATATGACACTGCCATAGCGGTAACCGTAATAAATGAGTTTATTTCTTCAGAATGCCTTTTCTTTACCACCAACTCCTCAAAAGATATGCAGGCATCCATGGAAATAGCCAACCGAGCGGGTTTTCCGGGTTTTACCACTTTCAGTTCACCCTCTCTGACCCATCCGCCCCAGCATATATATTCCCAGCTGCCGGATTATGGTGATGATTGGGTAGCCTTTATGAAGTATTACATGGAAAATATCTGGCAGGGTGAGGGTAAACCAAAGGTAGCTCTGATGATACTTCAAAATCCTACCGGTTACGGTGCGCGTGATGCCGCAACCGCTATGGCTGCGGAACTGGGAGTAGAAATAGTAGGTATATACGAACATTCCACCACTATTAATGACGATACCGCAAATCTGTTAAACATGAAAAACCAGAATCCTGACATAGTATACATCTCCAGCACTCCTCAGCCGACATCCGTTATAGTCAAGCAAATGATTGAGCTGGGTATTTACCCCGGTGTCCAGATAGGATGCGGTCATGGCGGTTTTACCCAATCATTGGTAGAGCTGTTAGGAGCAGACAAAGCTGAAGGGATACTGGGTGTATATCCTACTGTGAGTTGGGATGAAAATGTTCCAGCCATGGCCAAAATGAAGGAATACTGTCTGAAATACCACCCTGAAAATTATGGCAACATGGATTATATCGTTTCATGGTCAGAGGGTTTGATAATTGCTGAAATATTGCGTCTGGCCATAGAGAATTCACCCGGCGGCGTTAATTCCCTGACACCTCAGATTATTGAAGAATTCGGCATAAAAAGGTTGAACGGGTATGACGTGGGAGGGCTGCATGGTCCTGTTTCGTACTCGGTCGGAGATAACCGCTTGGTAAAATCTGTTCGGGTTTTCAAAATTGAAGATGGTCAGCTTAAGGTAATAAGCGGCTGGATAGAAACACCCAGCATTGCTTATGAAAATTTTGACTGGTTTGGCAAATAGCGAAAGGTAATATTTTATCTATGCTCAAAGTAAATAACATAGAGGTTACCTACCTGAACGTTATCAAGGTGCTTCACGGTGTTTCGCTGGAAGTGCCGGAGAAGTCTATTGTGGCTTTGCTGGGTGGCAACGGTGCCGGTAAAACCACCACACTCAAAGCAATTTCCGGCCTGCTGCACACTGAAGAAGGGCTGGTCACAGACGGCAATATAGAGTGGGACGGCACGCGGATTGAGAAAAAAAATCCGGAAGCTATCGGCAAGCTGGGTATAGTTCAGGCTTTGGAAGGCCGACATGTTTTTGAGCACCTTACCACCGAGGAGAACCTGATTGTAGGGGCTTTTAACCGGAAAGACCGGCAGAATATTAAACCGGATTTATCTATGGTGTACGAATATTTTCCCCGCCTGAAACATGTTCAGCATAATACAGCCGGATATCTTTCCGGCGGGGAACAGCAAATGTTGGTTATCGGGCGTACCATGATGGCACGCCCCAAACTGATGATGCTGGATGAGCCTTCACTTGGTTTGGCACCGCTTATGGTCAAAGAGATATTCGGCATTATCAAAAGATTTAACGAAGAACAGGGCACATCCGTACTACTGGTTGAGCAAAATGTAAAAGTTGCCCTGTCCATTGCCCATTATGGCTACGTGCTGGAAAACGGACGTATAGTGCTGGATGGGGATACTTCGTTTTTAACCAATAACGAGGATGTTAAGGAATTTTATATGGGGCTTTCCACGGTGGGCGCTAAAAAAAGCTATCGTGAGGTCAAACATTACAAGAGGCGTAAAAGATGGCTTTAGAAAATGGCAAGAACAACCACTTTGACAAGCTGGAGGCGATGGGGCTTGACGAAAGGGTTGAATTTCTGAATAACAGACTGAAGGAAACTACTGTCTACGCATATGAAAATTCGGCAGCAACCAAAGCGATTTTCCAAAAGGCCGGGCTTAAACCGGATTTGATACGCAAAGTGGAAGATCTGGAGAGGTTGCCCATTATTCGTAAAGCAGACCTTATTGAGATGCAGAAACAAAACCTGCCTTATGGCGGTTTTCTGATGATACCTGAAGATAATATTGAACGCATATTTATTTCACCCGGTCCTGTTTATGAACCACTGCACACCAGCACTATTCACTGGTTTGGGCGTTCTTTCTGGGCAGCCGGTTTCCGCAAGGCTGATATAGTTATAAACACCTTTACCTATCACCTGTCTCCGGCAGGCATACTTTTCCACGAAGGATTGCGTGACTGCGGGGCTACCCCCATTGCTTCCGGCACAGGCCATACCGAGATGCAGATTAAAACAATCCAGGAGCTGAAAGTAACCGCATTTGTAGGTACTCCCAGCTATCTGCTGAGCCTTCTGGGCAAGGCTGAAGAGATGGGAGTAGATGTTAAAAAAGATTTGAATCTTAAACGTGCTTGGTTTACCGGCGAGATGCTTACATCTTCCACCCGAAAGACGCTTGAAAAAGATTATGGTATAGAGACTTTTCAGGCGTACGGAGTGACCGAAACCGGCGGTTGTCTAGCCTATGAGTGCGAAGAAAAAAACGGCCTGCACCTTATGTCTGATGAATATGTAGTGGAAATAGTAGACCCCAAAACAGGTAAACAACTGCCCGAAGGGGAAGTTGGTGAAGTGGTGGTTACTCCGGTGAATAACAAGACCTGGGGATTGATGCGTTTTGGCACCGGTGATTTGTCTTGTTTGAAAAAAGAGAAATGCAGCTGCGGACGTACCGCATATAAACTCAGCGGCATAATAGGGCGGGTAGGTGATGCAGTAAAAGTACGGGGCATGTTTGTGGTTGGCAAGCAGACCGAAGATGTCTTTAAGCTTTTTCCTGAAATAGTCCGTTACCAGATAAAAATAAACCGCCCGGCAAACAGGGATGAACTGACGTTTGTCTGTGTGCATGATGAGAAGGAATTTGATGCTAAAAAGCTGTCTGATGAACTGAATAAAAAGTTTCAGGACAGGTGTCTTTTAAAAGCAGACCACATAGAATTTGTACCTGCAAGTGTTCTGGCAAACGAAACAAAACTTATGCTGGACGAACGCAAGTGGGATTAGGGGAAATATATGGCTGATTGGCAGATTACCGCCTGTACCATACTCTGCGAAGCGGTTTGTGATGAGATAACCATAATAGTAAAAGAAGATGGTTCTGTACGTTGCACCGCTTTTGACACCTATGGTTCGCCCTCCCGTGACACCCTGAAAGAGATGGCTAAAAAGGCTAAGAAATGCGGACATAGCTTAAAATGCGAAGGCCCTCTGTGCCACAGGGTCATTAACTATCGGGATAAAATTATGAATGAGGAGAGGCAACAGAATGAGTCCGGATAATGCCAAGATAAAAATAGATAACCTCTCACTTTCATTTGGCGGTATAAAGGCCTTGAAGGAAATTAATCTGGATATTTATGATAACCAGATAACAGCCATAATTGGCCCAAACGGAGCCGGCAAGACCAGCCTTTTAAACTGTATTAACGGTTTTTACAAACCTCAGGCAGGCAGTATTGTTTATAACGGGCACAATATAGCCCGTATCCGCCCTGACCGGGTGGCAAAAATGGGCATTGCCCGTACTTTTCAAAATATTGAGCTTTACTCAGGCTTGACCACCCTTGAAAACCTGATGGCCGCCCGACACATATTTATGAAACAGAACTTTCTGACCGGCGGAGCTTATTTTGGGCCGGCCCATAAAGAAGAAATAGAACATCGCAAGATAGTTGAAGACATTATAGATTTTCTGGAGATAGAGCCCGTCCGCAAAAAGGTAGTCAGCATGCTGCCGTACGGTATGCGAAAACGGGTGGAACTGGGCAGAGCTTTGGCTCTGGAGCCTCAGGTACTGCTGCTGGATGAACCCATGGCTGGCATGAATCTGGAAGAAAAAGAAGATATTGCCCGTTTTATTGTAGACATATTTGAAGGGCAGGGTGAGACTTATCCTGATACGCCCATACTTCGTGACGGGGTAAAGTGCATCGTGCTTATTGAGCATGACATGGGTGTAGTAATGGATCTGGCTGACCGTATTGCGGTGCTGGATTTCGGACGCAAAATAGCCGAAGGCAAACCCGAAGAAATCAAGAATAATACCCATGTGATAGCTGCTTATCTGGGTGATGATGAAACATCTGCTCAGGCTTAGTCTAGGTTTAAAGAGGAACGCCGCTGGCGCTGACCTTGGCTATCAGTTTGCCCTTGCTATTGGTCACCTCTACCTCGGCAACTGCAAGGCGGCGGCCTGACTTTATTACTTTGGCTTCTGCTACCAGTTCATCATCATTATCCGGGGCAACCAGAAAGTGGATATTGAACTGGGCTGCAACTGTGGGTAGTTTCAGGCTGTTTACCGCATACCCGAAAGCTTCATCTGCCAAAGACATAGTGATGCCTCCGAAGATTATCCCGTAGGCATTTAAAAATTCCGGTTTAAGTTTGATACTCAGCTTGGAGTAACCGGGTTTCAGTTCCAGTATTTTTATGCCCAGAAAATTAAGGGCAGGCTCTGTCCGGCTTTTTTCAAGGAGCAGTTTGATATTTTCTTCGGCTTCAGCAGGGGTCATCGTATACCCTCGTTCAAAATAGCGTAAATCTTTTCCATATCTATACTTGCCCTGACTATGTCTGCCAGTTTATCATATTCTTTGTCACGGTCAAAATAGTCTGCCTGGCGCTCCGGAATGCCTTTGTGGCGCCGGATTGCATTTAAAAAGCCTCTGCGGAAAGCGGCATTTTCAAATATCCCGTGTATATATGTGCCCAGCACCGTGCCTTCTGCATTGGATGCCCCGTCCAGATAATCTGCCGGACCTTTTGGGGTTTTGGTAATATGGAATGCGGGTTGGGCAGAAAATAAACGGGTACGCCCCATGTGGATTTCGTAACCACTCACCGCACAACCAGCCAGACCTGAGAGTAAACCGCTATCAAACTTAACCTGTCCGCTTATCTGGGTGGTAGCCTTTTCCTTTTCAAAGGTAGTTTCAGTATCCAGCAGCCCCAGACCCTTCAATTCAGTAGTTTCAGATTCTGTTTTATGGGGGTCATATATCATTTTGCCCAAAATCTGGTAACCGCCGCAAACACCTAAAACATGTGTGCCCTTACGGGCTTTTTTAATAATAGTCTCAGCCAGACCGCTTTGCTCCAGGTATTCCATATCAGGTATGGTGGATTTCGTACCGGGGATTATTATCAAATCTGGGTTGCCGATTTCGGCAGTTTTAGATACAAATCTTACTGAAGCCCCGTCTGTAGCCAAAGCGTCAAAATCATCGTAATTGGATATGCGTGGCAAGCGGATAACGGCAATATCCAAGTCAGTTTCGCCCAGACTGCCTTTACATTCGTCCAGATAAACGGAATCTTCTTGGGCAATAGCCATATTCCGCAGATATGGGATAATTCCCAGTACCGGTATGGAAGTGCGGTCTTCCAGAACATCTATGGCCGGCTTCAATAAACTGGCATCCCCCCTGAATTTGTTTATCAGGTAGCCTTTTATATAATAGCGTTCATCTGGCTCTAAAAGGTCTATGGTACCTATAAGAGAAGCAAAAACCCCGCCTCTGTCAATATCTCCTGCCAGAAGCACGGGCGCACTTGCCTCTTTGGCAATGCGCATGTTTACAATTTCACGCTGTTTGAGGTTTATTTCAGCCGGGCTGCCGGCACCCTCTATAACCACAATATCGTTTTTCTCACGCAGGCGGTTCAAGGCCGCCAGTGCGGTATCCAACAGGAGGGGGGCATATTCATAATACTCACGGGCGGAAATGGTGCGGTCTACTTTGCCGTTGACAATAATCTGGCTTCTGGAATCTGCCTCAGGCTTCAGAAGAATCGGGTTCATATCCACACTGGGTTCAATGCCGCAGGCTTCCGCCTGAACTGCCTGTGCCCGCCCGATTTCACCGCCTTCTTTGGTAACGAAGGCATTTAGAGCCATGTTTTGGGATTTGTATGGGGCTACCTTGTAGCCGTCCTGCTTGAATATACGGCAAAGAGCCGTTACAAGTATGCTCTTACCTACGTTTGAGGAAGTGCCTTGAACCATTATCAATTTCGCCATGACGCCTATTATAGCAGTTTTTTCTTAAGCCTAATAGAGAAAGAACAACTAATTATGATTATTTAATATCCTGACTTAAAAGTTTTTGAGGTATAATATTTGAAATGAAAATGGAGAGGTTGAAATGCTGGTTGAAAACCCTGAAAAACAGGCACTGGAAATAATAAAGCGTCTTTCAGTAGTCTATCCTGATGCTAAAACGGCATTAAACTTTACTACTCCGTTTGAGATGCTGGTAGCTACTATTTTATCTGCCCAGTCTACCGACAAGATGATAAATAAAATCACCCCGGCTCTGTTTGAAAAATATCCCGACCCAAAGGCTTTTGCAGAGGCATCTCTAGCAGAACTGGAACAAGATATAAAGTCTTCAGGATTCTTTCACAACAAGGCCGCAAATATTATAGGTGCTGCCAGAGGGGTTGTAAGCCGTTTTGGTGGGGTTGTACCCTCTGGCATGGCTGATATGCTTACCCTGCCGGGAGTCGGGCGTAAAACGGCAAATGTGGTGTTACATAATGCTTTCGGGCTGGTGGAGGGGATTGCGGTAGATACCCATGTTAAACGCCTAACTGAACGGCTGGGTCTTACCAGCAATACTGACCCGGTGAAAATAGAGCAGGATTTGATGGCTCTTCTCCCCCGTACATACTGGGGGGATTTTTCTTACTACCTGATTGACCACGGGAGGGCGGTTTGTGATGCCAAAAAACCGCATTGTCCGGAGTGTGTTCTCAAGGATATCTGCCCGTCTGCCTTTTTATTTATCCAGGCGGAATAAACGGCGGGCATTAGCAGTGGTGGCTGATGCTATTTCCTCAATCTGCAGGTTTTTTATCTCTGCCAGAGTTGAGGCTGTTTGCGGGACATAGGCAGGTTCGTTTCGTTCTCCACGGTAAGGCTGGGGAGGCAAAAACGGACAGTCTGTTTCCAGCACAATATGTTCAAGGGGTATAGCCGCAAAATCCGCCCTGTACTTTTTGGAAGATGGATAGCCTATGTACCCGCCCAGCCCTATGTAAAAACCCATATTTATGTATTTTAATGCGGTTTCTGCCGAGCCGCTGAAACAATGGATTACGCCTTTGCCTTCGCCAGCAGGGCTTTGGGCAGACCAGTCTGCAAGTATCTTTAGCACATCTTCTTCGGCCTGACGGCAATGGATTATCAGCGGGAGTCCGCTTTTATCAGCTAAATCCAGATGGTGATAAAAGGTTTCAAGCTGGGTATGGCGGGAGAATAATCGCGGT
>NZ_JBAZDW010000027.1:0-18985 GCF_041654235.1 Dehalococcoides sp.
TTTGGCTGGTTTGTCCACTTTCTATCAAAAATATTATGATCTGTATCCAATGATGGTAGATGTAGACAAAGAGTACAAGTATGATTGGCTTCCTCAGCTTGTAGAACGCTTTAAATCAAGCATAGACAGCCGTGCCAGTTTCAATGCCAATGAGGGGCTTATTGCTATGGCCAGGTCTGAAGCTCAGCGGGCTGTGCCTGTTTCAAGCATAACTACCCCGCCAGAGGAAAACGACTGGTCGGGTGTTTCGGCCCGCCGGGCTGTTTTTGAATCCCCCGAACTGGCCAGCCAGTTAATCAAACGCATGGCGGCTGATTTGGGTGCAACCTTCGTAGGTGTAACACCCCTAAACAAGGGCTGGGTAGCCTATAGCCATGCCCCCTTGGGCGGTCTTGGCGGTGGCACCGGCGGCCGTGGTTTTGGCCTGAATACCCCTATTAAAATACCTGAATGGTGGGACAATGCCATCTTGGTAACCGGTACAATGAGCTGGGATGTAAATGCCGGAGACCCCAACTATGGTGACTCATGGACGGGCTACAATATTTCATCCCAGATAGCCCAGCAGATGGTTAAATTCCTTAAATACCTTGGTTATCCCGCCCGCTGGCATTCCCCGTTTGGCGGTTACGATTTCCCTGTTCCAGGTATCGCTGCTGAATGCGGTATGGGTGAAATCGGGCGCACTTCAAACTGTCTTGCCCCGGACTTTGGCGGCAACGTACGTCCGGCAGTTATCACTACCAGCCTGCCTTTGGCGGCTGATAAACCGGTAGATTTTAACCTGGCTGAGTTCTGCAGCCGCTGCAAACTGTGCGCTCAGGTCTGTCCTACCCAGGCTATCAGCTATGCTGACCAGCCGGACTTTGAGATTTATGGTTTGCGCCGCTTCTGCACCAATCTGGCTAAATGCCGCGACGGTTGGAACCTTGGAGCCGGACCTATGGGTTGCCGTGCCTGTATCTCGGTATGCCCGTGGACCAAGAAGAATACCTGGGTACATCGCTTTGTACGCGAAGTTCTGTCTCATGACGCTACCGGCACATCCCAGAATGTGGCTATTTGGGCTGAGCGGACACTCTATCCCAAAAATTATGCAGATGATCTCAATCCTCCTAACTATAAAGGTGTCTACGAACCTCCGAAATGGATAACTACCAATGAATATGTCAGTAGTTTCGTTAATACTCCGATGGGGGTGAAGTAATATGTGGATGATGCTTTTAAATGTACTAATGGGACTGGGTCTGGCAGCCGCAGCCTGGGCAGTATATTCCGTAGCCAAAGGGTACGGGAAAGCTGTTAAATGGTGGCACTGGGCCATGCTGCTTGTGGCCGGCGTGTTATGGATTGTCGGTTTTTCATGGCTTGGAGCCCAGATGGGCGAAGAATTGGGAGGTATGGTATTTGTTCAGGGTGCCCTCTTCGGTTGGGGTGTTTTGTTCATACTAAGTATTGTTCTTACCCTTATTACCTTCCAGCTAATCAGACGCCAGGCAAAATAAATCAAAGTATTCAGCGGTGCGGTTAAACACCGCGCCGCTGACATAAGTGAGGGAAAATGCCTTTATATGAATTCAGATGCCAGTTTTGCCAGAGCACCTATGAGAAAATAGGCAAACCGGATGATAGCCCGGTTGACTGCTGTCCCGGTTGCGGCGGCAGAGCTCAGCGGGTGGTGTCCGGCTTTTCGTGGAAAAACCAAACATCTAACCTGGTTAAATTTAAGGACAGCGCTGATGAAAAGATGCATTATGCCGAGAGGCGCTTAAACGAAGATAAAAGTCTTGATCCCAATGCATGGCTATTAAAGGTAGCCCAAGATAAACTGGCTGAAAGAGCTGCGAAATCAGCCCAAGCCTGAATATGATACTTAACTTTTTACTGAACCGGTTTGTAAAAATGAAATCTGCCTTGCTTGCACTATGTATATTGCTGGCTATCACCTGCTGCGGTTGCGGTGAACCTAAAACGGAAAAGGTGATACCGGATGCCTGCCCTGACCTAGGGCTGCTAGTCACCCAAGCCGATGTCACTGATACACTGGACCCATATGCCCGACCGATTGTTACGGGTAATATATTTCCGTCATCTGCTAAGGCAATTTATTTGGTCTTCTCTCTGTCAGATGATATGTGCTGCAAGACCCTGAACGTACGCTGGTTTCGAGACAGCCAATTGGATCCTATACAGATAGAGGATAATCTGCATGCCCAGTTTCCCATCAAACTAACGTTACAAGCACCTTCAGGAGGATTTATACCGGGTGAATATCACGTGAACATATATATAGATTTTTGGGAGAGACTAAGCCTGCCTTTTGTAATAAGTGAGTGAGAAACCGAATATACCTGAAAGCACAAACAGACATCATAAAGCAGTTTTTGATTAATAAACGAATAGAAGTACTTACCTGAAGCTCCCCTTTTGATAGGGTTAAAGGGAACAGAAATCCGGTGCAAAACCGGAGCAGTACCGCCTACTGTGAGTGGGAAACCACCAGCCAGTAAAGCGCCCTGTTTCAGGTATCTGCCATTCCGGTGGTTACGGAAGACAGGTGCGGAGTTAAAGAGATTTAGCCCCCTCCTGTTTTTGGGAGGGGGCTGTTTTTTAAGGGGCTGGGGAATCAAGCCAAATTTGGAGGAACAAGGTGTTACAAGAACTTAAGACAGATACTTATAAAGAGCTGGGCTGCTTCCACGGGGTAAGAGCAGGTATTGCCTATCATAAAGCTCTGGGAGTATCCACTAATACTCTGGTTATAGAACTGCCGGAGGAAAGGAATATACTCTCCACCCGCACCGGGCTGGGCAAGGCCAGGTATATACTCAATACCCATATCCCCCCCGAACTCTGGGACTTTATGCATGACAACTCGGCAGACTGGCAAACAGCCTACTCGGTAGTACTGGAAGAAGTCCTCAAAAGATACGATACAGACCTGGATAATGTCTCATTCCTGTCCACCGGGGTAGACCAGGACAATATAGCCTGGGCGGAAGAAACCTATGAGGAATTCTGGGTATTGGCCTTTGCCACCGCCGGAGTTAAGACCAATGCCATGCGGATAGGCTGTGACGAAGCCAGCGGCATAGAGCGTAACGGCAAGTTTGAGAAGATAGGCACGATTAATGTTATCCTGCTGACCGGCTCAAGCCTTGAGACACCCACCCTTGCATCTTCATATATAACCCTGACCGAGGCCAAGAACGTAGCCCTGCAGGAACTGGATATACGGAGTGCAGCCCACCCAGACTGGCAGGCAACCGGTACGGGTACAGACCAGATAATTACTGTATCAGGTACAGGGGGCAAATACACTTATGTAGGCGGGCATACCAAACTGGGTGAGATGATGGCCAGAGCGACCACCAGAGCCGTCAAACAGGCTATCAGGAACTGCCGGGGGTACTAGGGAATAGCTGTTGCTTTTAGTCTATTGTACAAGATGGTGGGCGGTATTGGGGTCGAACCAATGACCTCAGCGATGTCAACGCTGCGCTCTAACCAACTGAGCTAACCGCCCAAGAGAAACATATTTTACTAGCTTAGCATCTTAGCGTCAAATAAGACCTAGAAGATATTCCAGCCCGCCATTTTGTGGGCATCCAGTTCAGTGCCAAGAGCTTTCTTAGGGGTAACACCCTTAACAATAAGGGCAGCAACACCTATTTTGATTATATCCCCTACAACAAAGGGCACAAGCCCCATGGAAAGCAAAGCGGCAAAGCTGACCGGTTGCCCTAAAACAGAGACTAACCAATAGTTGAGCCAGAAAAGACCGGGAATATATACCAAAGCAAAGTTCGCAAATAACATCAGGCCAAACATAGTGGTAAAACTGCGTGCCCGAATATATCTGTCAGAAAAATAGCCAAGGAAAAGAGACAGGATGACAAACCCCGCCAGATAACCGGCAGTAGCGGTTATACCGGCGCCCCAACCGTTAAAAACAGGCATACCTGCCCAACCTGCCACTGCATATATGGCAACAGCCGCACCCCCCCACCATCGTCCCAGCAAAACAGCTGTGAGCAAAATGGCAAAGGTATGCAGAGTAACAGGTATAGGAGTCCATGGCAGAGGCAATTTAATCTGGGCAGACAGGGCAATCAGCCCGGCAGCAGCCAGAGTAAGACCTATTTTAGCCCATATATTCAAGGCATTGCGCCGTTTAAACACATCATAACGGAACTGGCTGAGTGCGCCTACCATTTGCATATATACATACCTCCCATAAAGTACACAGGGGAAATGATACACAAAAGTTTTCTACTTGGATACAGTGGGTCTGCGGTTGCCTACCAGAGCAATATCCAGATTCTTGCCGCAGTGAGGGCAAGTAGTGGATATAGTTATCGGCTGGCTCATCACCCGTTCAACCACTGCCGACACTACCGAATCAATATTATCCAGACGCTGATCAAAAAGCTCCAGACGATTATTCATATCGTCAAGGCTCATATCATCACTGTTTCTTTTCATGGAGGGCTTGTCTTTATTTGCCAAGTGAAACCTCCGTTTAGATTTAACCCATTATAAGTAAGAAAGCAGAACATGTCAAAACATTTATCAGTCTTTTTGGAAAGGGTATTGCCTACTATCAATAGTGGTTTTATACTGGAAGCGAGAGGGCGGAAACGGAGAAGGAAATGCCTGAACTGCTGGTAGGTACGGTTTCCGATTATTTTGCCCATCCCGGAGTGGCCGGTATAGACCTGATAGACCAGCTCAAAGTAGGGGATACAATACGCATAGAAGGCCATACCACTGATTTTGAGCAGGAAGTGGACTCTATCCAAATAAATCATGCCAACCTTACCGAGGCTAAAGCCGGCGATAGTGTTGGCATAAGAGTCTGCGACCGGGTACGGCCGGGAGACATGGTTTATAAAGTTACCTAGGTCAGGTTTTTCATCAGATTGGCCACCTCAATAGCCTGAGTAGCGGCATCAAAACCCTTGTTGCCCATCTTGGTGCCTGCCCGCTCAATAGCTTGTTCAATGCTATCTGTGGTTATAACTCCAAATATCACCGGCAAACCGGCATCAAGCCCTACTCTGGCGATACCCTTTGAAACTTCGCTGGATACATATTCAAAATGGGGGGTACTGCCCCGAATAACCGCTCCCAGACAAACAACGGCGTCGTAGCGGCCACTCTTAGCCAGTTTCTGGGCAACCAGAGGGATTTCAAATGCGCCCGGCACCCAAGCTACGTCAGTATTGTCAGCGCTTACCCCGTGTCGTTCCAGACTGTCTTTTGCCCCTGATAACAGCTTTGAGGTAATAAATTCGTTAAAGCGGGAAACCACCAGAGCAATCTTCAGCCCCTGCCCGTTTAAAACACCCGAAAACTCTTTACCCATTTTGCATACTCCTTAAGATATATCTCGCTTAGTTTGCCTTATCTACGTTTAGTATATGACCCATTTTTCTCTGCTTGGTTTCCAGATAATGGCGGTTAAAACTGTTAGGTTCAACTATAATCGGCACAGTTTCAACTACCTTAATGCCGTAACCTTCCAGACCAACCACCTTTTTGGGATTATTAGTCAGCATACGGATTTTACTTAAACCCAAATCCACCAGTATTTGGGCACCAATGCCGTATTCACGCAGGTCAGGTGCAAAACCGAGTTCCAGATTAGCCTCAACTGTATCCAAACCTTTGTCCTGCAGGGCATATGCACACAGCTTGTTGTGCAAACCTATGCCACGGCCTTCCTGCCGCATGTACAGCAACACACCCCGCCCTGCCTGTGCTATTTGATTAAGAGCCATATCCAGCTGTTCACCACAGTCACAGCGCTTGCTGCCGAAAACATCCCCGGTAATGCATTCACTGTGAACCCTTACCAGTACCGGCTCAGGGCCGGAGATATCTCCCATTACCAGAGCAATATGTTCGTCAGCATCAAACTGACTCTTATAGGCTACCGCTTTAAACTGGCCGTGAGAGGTAGGCAGTTCTGCTTCCGTTACCTTTTTAACCATTTTTTCAGTACGGCGGCGATAGGAAATGATATCCTTGATACTGATTATCTTGATACCCCATTCAGCCGCTTTTTGCTCAAGCTGGGGCAGACGGGCCATAGTGCCGTCATCATTCATAATTTCACAAAGCACGCCTGACGGATACAACCCGCTCATTCGGGCTAAATCCATAGAGGCTTCTGTATGACCTGCCCTTACCAGAACCCCGCCTTCTCGGGCACGCAGGGGAAACATATGGCCGGGCATAGCGATATCTTCACGGGTAGCGGCCGGATCTATCAGAACCTGCACTGTAGCCGCCCGGTCAGCCGCCGAAATACCGGTAGTAACCTTTTTGCGGGCTTCTACCGTAACTGTAAAACCGGTGCTGTAAGGCGAGGTATTTTCAGTTACCATCATGGGTATTTTAAGCTGTTCAAGCCTTTCGGCAATAAGTGAAACACAAATAAGGCCGCGGGCATTTTTTGCCATAAAATTTATGGCATCAGGTGTTACCTTTTCAGACGCCATCACCAGATCGCCTTCGTTTTCACGATCGTAATCATCGACTACAATAACAAACCGGCCTGCTTTTATATCGGCAATGACTTCTTCAACGCGAGCATTAGGCATAAATTATATTCCTCCTGAAAAGCTCAAATGGTTTAAAAGCCGTTTTCGGCTAAAAACTCCGGGCTGATGCCACGTTCCGGCCGAAACAGTTTCTCCACGTATTTACCTATTATATCAGTTTCTATGTTTACCGTATCCCCCGTCTTAATCAGCCCCAGATTGGTTGATTTACGGCTCAGCGCAACCAGAGAAACGGAAAAACGGGTTTCCTGCAAGGCGGTAATAGTTAAACTGACCCCGTTTACTGCCACAAAACCCTTGTGTACCATATAACGGGTCAGGTTTTTGTCTGTTTCAAAAGTAAGCACATGGGCATTGCCCTCAGGTACAGAAGAAACCAAGCGGGCAGTACCGTCTATATGTCCCTGCACCAAATGCCCCCCCATTCTCCCATTTAGAGTGATGGCACGTTCCAGATTTAAGGGAGAATTGAAGGGAAGTTTGCCCAGATTTGAAAGGCGAAGGGTTTCGGGCATGATATCTGCATGAAATGAAGAACTGTCAAAACGGGTGACTGTCAGGCAGACGCCATTAACCGCAATGCTGTCTCCTACTTTTAATGATTCCAGCACCAGCTTTGCCCCGATGTGTAGCCCTGCGGGGTTTTGGGTTTTGAAAAACCCAAGTTCCTCTACTATGCCTGTAAACACGGTTACTCCTTAATAACGTAACCGGAAATCAACACGTCCTGCCCGAATATGGTAGTGGTAATATCCTTGAACTTGGCTGAATCTGTAATAAGTTCTGCCCCGACACCGGCAACCGGAATCTTGGCGTCTTTGCCGCCTATAATGATAGGAGCTACAAATACCAGCACTTTATCCACCAGTTTCAGGTCAAAAAGCGAACCGAGTACAATGCCGCCGCCTTCCACCAGCACACTGGTTACCCCGTTTTGCCCCAGATAACGAAGCAGGGCTTTGAGGTCTACCAGTCCCCGTTCATCCGGCAGCTCCACCACTTTAGCCCCAACCTCATCATACGCCTGTTTTTCTTCAGGGGTAAGACCTTTGGCAACAGCCACAATAGTATTACCGGGAACATGAAAAACATTAGAACTTAACGGCGCTCGGCCATTATCGTCAATAATTACCCTGGTGGGCTGACTGTGTGATGTACCGCCCCGTCCGCAGTTAACTCTGGCAGTCAGGTGGGGATCATCTTTAAGTATGGTATTAAGTCCGGCCATAATGACATCTGATATATGGCGGATATAATGGGCAAAATGGCGGGATTCTTCGTTGGAAATCCATTTGGAATCACCGGTACGGGTACCCGTTTTACCGTCAAGGCTCATGGCATATTTGGCGGTTACGAAGGGCATTCCGGTGGTAACATGCTTGAAATAAGCTTCGTTCATCTGGCGGGCTTCACGCTCCATCATACCCAGATGAACCTTTATACCGGCATCTTCCAGCTCTTTTTTGCCTTTGCCGGAAACCAGAGGATTATCATCCAGCGTAGCAATATAAACTTCTTTGATGCCTGATGCTATGACAGAACCGGTGCAGGGCGGGGTTCGCCCCTGATGACAGCACGGCTCTAAAGTTACGTATAAAGTAGCCCCTTTGGCTTTTTCGGCAGCCTGTTTCAAGGCCACTATCTCAGCATGGTCACCGCCGGGCGGCTGGGTAAAACCCTGCCCGACTACTTCGCCGTTTTTAACAATAACAGCCCCTACCGACGGGTTAGGGCTAACCTGACCTATGGCCAGTTTGGCAAGCGACAAAGCCTGAGACATATATTTCATAGTGCTGGCATTCTAGCATCAAATCTTTATTTTTTGCAAACCCGCACTTGTTCTAATGATTTGACGGATATTAGTATATTCCGAACCTATAAACCCGGAGCCGCCTTTTCAGGCGGCTCCGAATCAGCTAGTTGGATATTCCGGGCTATTTTATACTGTAAACAGCCTGAACTGATACCGTCACCGTGGTTTCCCCTGAACTTATGGGGGTAACTTCGGGGACAGAGCTTGCCATGCCGGCATCTTTGGCGTAATCCCAGCGGGGTATATAGTTGCTGGTCTCAGATATGTAGATAAGTTTTCCCAAGCCTACACCTGCCACTGAGGCCATCTGTTCGGCCTTAGCCTTGGCATCCTGAATGGCAAGGGCGCGAGCCTGTTCATAAGCGGCAGCAGGGTCATCTATTGAGAAATACAACCCGTTTACCCGGCTATCATCTCCGCCAGCCCTGACTGCAGCATCAAGAATACTGCCTGTCTGGGCAATCTGCCGGATTTTCACTTCAGCCTGATTGCTTACCCGGTAACCTACAATAGTAGACCTATTATCAGTCCACTCGGTAACAGGGTAAATATAATAGCTGCTGGTCTTGATATCCTTGTCCAGCACTCCGTTTGCTTTGAGGGAGTTTATAATGGCATTCATAGCCTGAGCAGCCTGAGTCTGGGCTGCATCTATGCTCACACCCATGCTTTCTACCCCAAGGGTCAAAATGGCTACATCGGGGCTTACGGTTACTTCACCGCTGCCATTTACCCAGATACCGGTATTTTGCTGACTCCAGATAACTCCGGGGCTGTCAGTATTATCTGTTTCGTCAGTGGTACCGGAAGCACAACCTGCTATACCTCCAGCCAGTGAAACTACCAGTAAACCGCTTACTATGGGCAATAATAGTTTTTTGTTCATCTTTACCTCCTTGATATTCAAATAATATAACGCCCCAATCAAAAAGAAGTTAGTAGCATTATAAAAATTGGATATATTTTTTGTAGAATGAATAAGCGAAAGGTTGTATAATTTGCCCCAGATGAATGTTACTAACGTGAAAAGCCTTCTGTTGGAACTTGCCGGTATAATCTTGGTAGCCCTGGTTATAGTCGGAATATCCAAAGTTACCCTGTCTTACTCTATAGTAGACGGCACCAGCATGGACCCCACTCTTCAAAATGAACAACGCCTGCTGGTAAACAAGATTTCGTACATGTTTGGGGAACCCCAGCGGGGCGATATTATCGTTTTCCCCCCTCCCGCCCAATATTCCTACGAAAATGATTTCATCAAACGGATTGTAGGGTTGCCGGGTGAATCTGTAGAGGTAAAAGCAGACGGCACAGTATATATAAATGACCAGCCTCTTTCAGAACCGTATGTTGTTTACCCCAAAGCCTTCCCCGTGGCCAAGGTTTACGTGCCGGAAGGTCAGTACTATGTAATGGGAGACAACCGGGTAGTCAGCCTTGACTCACGTTACGGTTTTTTTGTTGCCCGGGAGGATATTGTCGGCGAAGCATGGCTATCAATCTGGCCTCTGGGTGAATTTCACTTTTTGGCCGTTTTACCTATTTTATTAATAATGAAACGGGATTAGTGATGGAAGACGTAGTAACACTCTTTGAAAAAACCGGAGCAATACTAAAGGGACATTTCCTGCTGACATCGGGACTCCACTCCCCCATTTACTGGGAAAAATTCAGAATCATTGAAAACCCTGAATACAACCAGCAACTCTGCAGCATGATAGCTGACCACTACAAGGATAAAGGTATAGAACTGGTAGCCGGCCCTACTACCGGCGGTATAGTACTGGCCCACGAAATAGCCCGCCAGATGGGGCTGAAATGTGTCTTTGCCGAAAAAATTGCCGATAGCGAGCGCGGTTTCCGCCGCGGGTTTGTAATAAAACCCGGTGCAAAAATACTGGTGGTAGATGATATTCTGACCACCGGCAAATCTATCCGCGAGGTACTGGCGGCGGTTAAAAAGGCCGGCGGCGAAGTGGCAGGCATAGGCGTGCTGGTAGACCGTTCTGATACCGCTCTGGAGTTTAATGCACCTGTTTTCAGCTGTCTGCGTTCAGCCACCACTACCTATAAACCGGATGACTGCCCGCTTTGCCAAGAGGGTCTGCCCTTAACCAAACACGGCAGCAGTTAAACCTCACCCAGAAAGGTTTTAAAGAAGTATGGATACCCCCTTAATAGTAGCTCTGATTGTGGTTATTACTGCCATACTTTCCCTCTTTGCGGTTTATTATTATATGCGCTGGTCTTTTGAAAAGCGTTTCAAACGCTGGCAGGATGCGGCGGTAATCCTTTGGCAAAAAGATATGGAACGGGTACAAAAACAGTCGGTTGCCCAAAGCCGTGCCACTCTGGGCGGCCGCTTTGCCGAACAGTTAACCCCTTACCTGCCTGAATTTAAATACGACCCCACCGAAGCCCGCTTTCTGGGAAGCCCCATAGACCTGATTGTTTTTCCGGGACTGGCTCAGGGCAACCCCCGTGAAATAGTTATTGTGGAAATCAAAACCGGCAAACATTGCCAACTTACAGAGTCCGAAAAGAAAATCCGCCAGCTGATAGAAGACGGCATGGTACGCTGGGAGCTTATCCAGCCGGGAGTGCTTTTGGAAAGACCCTTGCAGGAATTGCTTGACCGCAACACCCCTGAGGCAAGTTGTCTGGAAGAGCCGCTGGCAGATACTGATTAAGTACGCTTGAAGTCTTTTTCCAGCTGGCTGAAGTCAATCTTTACAATAGTTGGGCGCCCATGCGGACAGTGACCGGGTATACCAGTTTTCTCCAGCTTTAACAGCAGTTCACGCATTTCCGCATCGGTAAGCACCTGTCCTGCCCGAACCGCAGTATGGCAAGCCATAAGCCGTATTAACCGTTCTTTTATTTCAGCAGGGGCATCTTTCGGGTTGTCCGCAAGCTCAGCCAGCAGTGCTTTTGCCTGATGGGCTTTCAAACCGGCCGGTATGGACTTTACCCTGTATACCCTTCTGCCAAATTCTTCCATTTCAAAACCCATTAACTCCAGTTCGGATTTGCATTTCTCAATCATGGCTTCCTGTACCGGGTTCAGTTCCAGAATAAAAGGCTCAAGAAGGCTCTGGCAGGCCCTTGCAGAATAGGTTTCTGCCGCAATCTCTTCATAGCGAATACGTTCGTGGGCAGCATGCTGATCTATTATGTAAAGCCCGTCCGGTCCTTCTGCCAACAGGTACAAACCGCCTACCTGCCCCACCAGCCTGAGGAGCGGCAAAGAAGATGTTTTGGCACTCTGGATAACAGGTGAAATATAAGAGGTATTGGCGTTTGGTAGTTTTTGTACCTCAGCCCAGATATGCTCCTGCCTTCCAGCTTCCGGCTGGTAAACAGGCCGGGCTTCTTCTACATGCAGAAGAGGCGGTTTCTCTACCAGTACCGAACGGACTGCCCTCTGTACAGATGTAAAAACCGCACTTTCATCTGAAAATTTGACCTCCGCCTTGGTGGGGTGGATATTTACATCTACCAGTGCCCCGCTGAGCCGGATATTTATCACCCCCATAGGGTAACGCCCTGCCGTAAGTAACCCGCTGTAAGCCTGCTCCACTGCCCTTTGCAAAGCCCGGCTCTGGATAAGACGGCGGTTAACAAAGAAATGGAGAGAGTTCCGGTTGGAACGGCTGACTTCAGGCGGGCTTACCAGCCCGCTGATATTTATGGCAGATGAACGGTAAGTGTCATTTTCCAAATCCAGCATTTTGCTTGCGGCATCACTTCCGTACACTTCCAGCACAGCATCACGCAATTTGCCGTTACCGGGGGTGTTTAAAGTGTTGCGTCCATCAACATTAAGGCTGAACTTTACCTCAGGGTAGGCCAGAGCATAGCTGACCACTACTTCCGTCACTTTGCTAGCTTCGTGCTGGGGGGTTTTAAGAAATTTGAGACGGGCGGGTACGCGGCTGAACAGGCGGCTCAGCCTTATGCTGGTACCTGCAGCACGTGCCATGCGGGTATGCTTGAGCATTTCGCCGCCGGACAGAGAGAGATATGTGCCGCTTTCTTCGGTTCGGACAGCCGTCAGCATTTCCAAATCTGCCACCGCCGCAATACTGGGCAGGGCTTCGCCCCTGAAACCCAGACTGGCTATAGCATATATATCTTCAAAGCTGGAAAGCTTGCTGGTGGCATGCCGCTCAAAGGCCAGCAATACTTCAGAAGAGGTTATACCGCACCCGTCATCACTCACCTCTATATAACCGATACCACCCTCGCGGATAACAATATCCACCCGCTTGGCTTCCGCATCAAGAGAGTTTTCCAGCAGTTCTTTGACCACTGAAGCAGGCCTTTCAATGACTTCGCCAGCGGCTATTCGGGCAATAGTAGCCTTGTCCAACAATTTTATAGGCATAAATACTTTCCCTTTTAGAAAATATATTTCATTCTAAACTCTAAGGGGGATTTGGTAAATAGGCAGCGGGGAAAAACGGCTAATTAAAACAGCCCCGATTAGTTTTCCAGTTTGGTCAGGCGGGCAAAACTGAGCAGCAGGCGCTTCATGCCGACAGAATGGAAAGATATCATAACCTCGGCATCATTTTTCATCCGGTTGATACTGGTCACAATCCCTTCGCCAAACTGGGGGTGCAGCACTCTGTCACCCGCTTCCAATTCCAGTAATTTGGGGGCAGGAGACGGGGCAGACTTAACGGGCATGCCCGCACTTTGCACATGCTGTTTTATAACAGGCAAAACCGCCTGTCCGGGGGTTTGCTGCCCAAGCAGAGGCTGTTTTTCACGGCCTTTGGTAATGCTTTGAGGTATGTCTTTAAGATAACGGGAAGGTTCATTTACGTTGCTCTGCCCCATAAGTGAGCGGCGGAAAGCCCGCACCAGATAAAGGCGTTTCTTGGCACGGGTTACACCCACATAGCACAGACGGCGTTCTTCCTGCATCTGGGCAGGGTCATCAAACGAACGGTTGTGGGGCAAGACACCCTCTTCCATACCCACCATAAAAACCACCGGATACTCCAGCCCTTTAGCCTGATGCAAGGTGATAAGGGTAACTGCCGAAACACCTTCTTCAAGGCTATCCAAATCCGAGACCAGTGCCACACTTTCCAGAAAGGCCGAAAGCCCTTCGGGCGGGAGTATTTCCTGATACTGCTGGGCAACAGTCCGCAACTCAAGTATATTATCCCAGCGTTCCTCTCCGTCTTCGGATGCAAACAGAAATTCACGGTAGCTTATACCCTCAAGCAGCCTGTCCAGCAGGTTTAAAAGGGGCAGGGTTTGAGCATCAATGATGAGTGATTTCAGCAAAGCCCCAAAATCAATCAGGGGTTTCAAACCGCGGCTGGGTATTGGCGGTTTGGGGGCATTTTCATCTGACAAATTTATAAGTGACTGGTAGAGACTTATATCCTGCTCTCTGGCAAACTGGGCAAGGTCTGAAAGGGTTTTAGCCCCTATTCCGCGGGTGGGTATATTTATAACCCTTTGGAGGCTGACGCTATCTTGCGGGTTTTGAAGTAAACGCAGATAGGCCACAATATCTTTAACCTCGCGCCGCTGGTAGAACCGAGTGCCGGAAACCAGACGGTAAGGCATGCCGTAACGGATAAAAGCTTCCTCCAAAGCCCGCGACTGGGCGTTGGTGCGGTAGAGAATAGCTATATCTCCGGGGCTGAACTTTTCATAGCGGGTGAGCTTCTCAATTTCAGAAACCACAAACTGGGCTTCTTCCTGTTCGTTAAAGGTTTCCACCACAGCTATAGGCTGGCCGGATTCGTTTTCGGTCCACAAACTGATAGGCTTGCGTCCGCTGTTCGGGGCAATAACACATGAAGCTGCTTCCAGAATATTTTTAGTGGAGCGATAGTTCTGCTCAAGCAAAACCACTTTCGCACCCGGATTATCAGTCTCAAAGTTAAAAACATTTCTAAGGTCTGCAGAACGCCATGAATAAATAGACTGGTCAGGGTCACCCACCACACAGATATTTCGGTACTTGGCTGAAAGCATCTTGACCAGTTCGTACTGAACCAGATTGGTATCTTGAAACTCATCTACCATTACATGCAGATAGCGTTCCTGGTATCCGGCCAGCACCTCAGGGTATTGCTTAAAAAGCTGGACAACCTTTAACAAAAGGTCATCAAAATCCAAAGCCTTGTTCTGCTTGAGGCGTTTCTCATAGAGTTCATAAACCCTGCCTACCATCTCTTCAAAATAGCTTCTGCCCTTTTCAAAGTAATAGGCCGGAAGCACCAGCTGGCTTTTGGCTTGGCTGATAGCATTTTTTATGGAAGCGGGCGGATAACGTTTCGGGTCAAGCTCAAGCTCAGCCATGGCCTGCTTTATAAGGCTCTGCTGGTCGTCATCATCGTATATCACAAAGTCAGACGGCACACCCAGAGGAAGACCGTCCTGCCTTAGTATGCGGGCACAAATAGCGTGGAAAGTACCCATGGTCAGGCGTCCCACCGCTGAAGGAGCCAGCTGGTTCAAGCGGGTTTCCATTTCGCGGGCGGCTTTGTTGGTAAAAGTAACAGCCATAATGCGGTGGGGAGTTATACCTACTACTTTTATCAGGTAGGCAATCCGGTGGGTAATAACTCTAGTTTTACCACTGCCCGGACCGGCCAGTATAAGCACCGGCCCTTCCACGGCTTCAACGGCCTTTTTTTGAGCGGGGTTTAGACCTGTTAGTATGTCTTGCATGAAACAGGGGTATTATAACATTATTAGCCGCCAAGGTCATTTCAGTTAAAGTCAGGAATAAACCCGAATAAACGCCTGTTTTGCCCTTTAAATATTTTTAAATATGCTGAAAATAAATTTGCCCGGCTTGACCACTGGTGATATAATAGCTGAAGTAAATTGAATACAGGTTTACCTTTAAGCTGGTCCTGAGAGGCCGGTAAGGGATTTTAGACAAAGAAGCGTCTTTTGACCTCTTGCCGGCAAATGTTGGTAAGAGGTTTTTTTATGGCACAAAAAGTAATACTGGGCGCCGAAGATATCCGCCGGACTTTAGCCCGCATTGCCCATGAAATACTGGAAAGAAACCAGTCCAGCCGGGATTTGGTGATTATCGGCATGTATACCCGGGGCGTACCGCTGGCAAACCGCTTGGCCGAAAATATTCTCCGCTTTGAAGGGCTTGAAATCCCGGTGGGGACACTGGATTTTTCTCTCTACCGTGATGACCTTGATTCCCAGCGTTTCCATCCCACTATCAAAAACACGGATATACCTTTCAGCATAAATAACAAGATAGTGGTGCTGGTAGATGACGTTCTCTTCACAGGGCGTTCCACCCGGGCGGCTATGGATGCACTGATAGATTACGGACGCCCCAAAGCCATCCAGCTGGCGGTACTGGTAGACAGGGGTCACCGCGAACTGCCGGTAAGGGCAGATTACATAGGTAAAAATATACCCAGCGCACGGGACGAGAAGATAAAAGTCCGCCTGACTGAAACTGACGGACAGGACGAGGTACTGATACTGGATGACGAAGCAGGTGAGGTATAAATATGACACACATACCCAAGACACCCGCAGACACAGAAACCCTGCTTTCAGAAGTACAAGGCTGGAAACACCGCCATGTACTTGATCTGGATAACTTCAGCCGTGAAGAACTGGATATGGTTATGCAGACAGCCGGCGTTATGCTGGATATCCTGTCCCGCCCGGTAAAGAAAGTGCCGGCACTTAAGGGGAAAACCATAGCTACCCTTTTTTACGAACCTTCCACCCGTACCCGTTCATCATTTGAGCTGGCGGCCAAAAGCCTTTCAGCCGATGTGTTAAACCTGAATGTTTCCCAGAGCAGTATCTCCAAGGGGGAAAGCCTGCTGGATACGCTGGATACGCTGGAATCACTGGGGGCGGATATGGTAGTCATGCGCCACCCCCTGTCAGGAGCGCCTTATCTGGCGGCAAACAACTGCCATGCAAATATTATAAACGCCGGTGACGGCTGGCATGCCCACCCCAGTCAGGCACTGCTGGATATATTTACCATACTAAGGCACAAATCCAGCTTGGAAGGGCTGAAAATAACCCTGATAGGGGATATAAAACACAGCCGGGTAGCTCGCTCCAATATCTGGGGGCTAAGCAAAATGGGAGCCAAAATCACCCTGTGCGCCCCGTATACACTGCTACCTGAAGGACTTAATACCAATAGCAAAATCTTCCCTGAAGTCACACTGGAAACAGATATAAAGCAAGCAGTCAGCGGAGCTGACGTGGTAATGGGGCTGCGCCTGCAGCGTGAACGCCAGCAAAGCGGGCTTCTGCCCGGAATACGGGAATATGCCCGCTATTTCCAACTGAACGAAGAAATACTGAAACTGGCAAAACCAAACTCCCTTGTCATGCACCCCGGCCCGGTAAATGAAGATATAGAACTTTCACAGTCTGTAGTGCACGGAGAACAGTCTGTCATAAACGAACAGGTAAAAAACGGGGTAGCGGTACGCATGGCACTCTTCTACCTGTGCAGCGGAAGCAAGGAAATATAAACATGAAAATACTGATTAAAAACGGACGCATCATAGACCCCGCCAGCGGCACGGATAACGTGGCTGATTTGCTGATTGAGAATGGACTGGTTACCGGAATAAGCAAGGATATCTCTCCCGAAAAAACCGAAAAAGTAATAGACGCCACCGGCAAAGTGGTTTGTCCCGGCTTTATAGACCTGCACGTACACCTGCGTGAACCGGGGGTTGAGGGCAAAGAGACTATTGAAAGCGGGTGCAAAGCAGCCGCAGCCGGCGGTTTTACCTCCATCTGCCCCATGCCCAACACCAATCCCGCAGCAGACTGTTTGCCGGTCATAGATTTTATTAAAAACACTGCCACAAAGGTCTCACTCATACGGGTACTGCCCATTGCCGCCATCACCAAAGGACGCAAAGGACAGGAACTTTCCCCCATGGGAGAACTGGCCGAAGCGGGAGTGGTGGGATTCTCGGATGATGGTGACTATGTATCCGGCAGTTCCCTGCTCTTAAACGCCCTGCTTTACAGCCGAACCTTTGACCTGCCCATTATGGAACACTGTGAAGATGCCTGTCTGGCAGAAGGCGGACTGATGAACGAAGGGCTTCTGGCCTGCCGTCTGGGCTTAAAGGGTATAACCAACGCCACTGAAGAAATTGCCGTAAACAGGGATATTGCCCTTGCCAAAGAAAGCGGCGGGCGGCTGCACCTTTGCCATATCAGCACCGCCGGTTCGGTGGAACTGGTACGCCAAGCCAAAGCCGCAGGCATACGGGTAAGTGCGGAGGTTACTCCCCACCACCTGACCCTGACCGAAGCCGAAGTAAACGGCTACAACACCAGTGCCAAGGTCAACCCGCCGCTTCGCACCCAAACGGATATTGAAGCACTTATAGCTGGGCTTAAGGACGGTACTATAGATGCCATAGCCACAGACCATGCCCCACACACCAGAAATGACAAACTGTGTGAGTTTGGTCTAGCCGCCAACGGCATTTCAGGGCTGGAAACCGCACTTGCCAGCCTGATGGGTCTGGTGCACTCAGGCAAGCTTAGTTTAAGCCTGCTTATAGAAAAGCTGACCCTTGGACCTCAGCAGGTACTGGGTGAAAAATACCAAAATATCGGCAACCTGAAAGCGGGCTCATGTGCAGACGTGGTTATATTTGACCCTGATGAAGAATGGACGGTAGATACCGCCAAATTCTTCTCAAAGGGTAAAAATACACCCCTTGAGGGACGCAAGCTTAAAGGCAGGGTAAAGACCACCATTGCCTGTGGCCAGATAGTTTACCAACAAGCATAGAACAGCCAGTTTAGAAAGTGATAAGGACAGAGTAAATGACGAATACAGCATACATGGTACTGGAGGACGGAACAGTATTTACCGGCAAAAGCTTCGGAGCGGAAACTGAAGCTATAGGCGAAGTAGTCTTCAATACCAGCATGAACGGATATCAGGAAATGCTGACCGACCCTTCGTATACCGGCCAGATTATCGTCCCCACTTACCCCCTTATAGGTAATTACGGGATAAACCCCTTTGATAATGAATCTGCCTGCATCAGAGCAACTGCCTTTGCAGTCCATCAGGAATGCCGCCAGCCCAGCCACTACCAAAGCACCCAAACGGTTCATTCCTTTCTGGAAAAGGCTGGCATACCCGGCATAAGCGGTCTTGATACCCGTGCCATTACCCGCAAACTGCGCTTAGCCGGGGTAATGAGGGGCATGGTAACCAGTACCAAAACACCTGAAGAAGCCCTGAAAATTATCCGCAATACGCCTGACTACGGACAGATTGATTTTGTACGCAAAATAAGCACACCCTCACCATATGAATGGCAGAAAGAAAAACCCTCTTTTGCCGGCTTCCATGTAGCAGTACTGGACTGCGGGCTTAAGTATTCCATACTTAACCAGCTTAAATCCCACGGCTGCAAGGTAACCGTGTTGCCCTGCACCACCAGCCCCAAAGAAATTGACACACTTAATCCTGACGGCATAGTTCTTTCGCCCGGCCCCGGCAACCCCGAACTGCTGGACTATCTGATAACCACCGTCAGACATGTGTGCGAAAAATACCCGGTCATGGGCATCTGTC
>NZ_JBAZDW010000028.1:0-17913 GCF_041654235.1 Dehalococcoides sp.
TCAGGGTGGCTTCTTCTTTCGGCGCTCTGGCGGCCATTGCTTTCAAGAGTAACAGGACTCGCCAAATGCTGGAGGAGAGTGAAAAACGCTATCGGTTTTTATTTAATGGTTCAGGTGATGCGGTTTTTGTACATTACATAACTCCAGACGGTAAAACCAGCAACTTTATTGAAGTTAACGAGGTAGCGTGCCAACGCCTTGGATACAGCCGTCAGGAATTGTTAAATATGTCTCCCTGCCAGATAGAAGATCCTGCGTTTACTGGTTTATCAGCTGAAGTCGGCAGGAAACTAAAGGAAGAAGGGCGGGTTATTACAGAGCAGAGGCATCTTTGCCGTGATGGTACATTTATACCGGTTGAACTTAATATTCAGCAGTTTGAGCTGGGCGGGAAGCTTATGGTCATTTCGGTAGCCCGGGATATTACCGAACGTAAAAAGGCCGATGCCGCCCTGAAAATGGAAAGAGATAAACTGCTGGGTATACTAGATGCTATGGAAGACGGGGTTTATATTGTAAATGCAGACTACGAAATAGAATATGTTAATCCTCCTCTTATGTCCCAGTTCGGGGCTATCGAAGGCAAGAAGTGTTATGACTATTTCCATCATAGCAACATTCCCTGTGAATACTGCAAGAATAAAGAAGTTTTAAGCGGGCAGACAGTTCGCTGGGAATGGCATTCTCCCTACAACCAGCGGGATTATGAGCTTATGGCGACCCCTGTTAAAAATCCTGACGGCACTACTTCCAAACTGACCCTTTTCCACGATGTTACCGAGCGAAGTCAGATGGAACAGATTATTTTACGATATCAGGCCGGTTTACTGGCTCAGGCGGAAAGGATTGCCCATATCGGCAACTGGGATTATGACCTTTTAGGGCATAGTCTTCTGCTGTCAGATGAGACTTACAATATACTGGGTTTATCTCCTGCAAACGGGATTCCCAATCTTAAACAGATTATGGAAATTTTCCACACTGAAGATCGGGATATGGTTCGGGTTGAAGCTCAAAAAGCTATGGTATCCGGCTCAAAGATAAATATAGAACACCGGATAATACGTCCTGACGGACATTTGCGTTATGTCCATGATCAGGCAGAAATAATCTTAAGCGATACCGGTGTTCCGCTGAGGGTACTGGGCACTGTTCAGGATGTTACTGAACGTAAATTGGCCGAAGAAGCCCTTAGGGATAGTGAAAGACGGTATCGCCTGCTGGCGGATAACATGGTGGCATTCATCTGGACTATTGATGAACACTTGAACACCAGTTATTTGTCTCCGTCAATTATCCACCTGCTCAACTACTACCCTGAGGATATACTTGGTAAACATATTTCCATGATATTCACCTCCGAATCTTACGAAAAACTGCTGGATGTCTACCAGCAGGTACGTAAAACCGGTTCTGAGCTTATTGTGAACCCGCTTGAACTGGAGGTTAAGCGACAGGATGGCAAAGTTATAATAACAGATACACTGATGCGTCCCCTGTATGATGAAAACTATCATTTTTTGGGTATACTTGGGGCTTCGCGTGATATAAGTGAACGAAAGGCTGCGGAATACGAATTGCACACCCTTTCCCAGCGGCTGGTTGAGCTTCAGGAAGAAGAGCGCGCCACAATTGCCCGTGAATTGCATGACCAGGTGGGACAGTCACTCACAGTTTTGAAATTGATGCTGGATAAAGCTAAAGATAGTCTTCCAGATAGGTCAGAGAAGTTGCTGGCCGAAGCCCAGCCTCTGGTTAGTGAGCTTATTAGCAGTGTCAGAAATATGTCCCTTGATTTACGCCCCCGCATGTTGGATGATCTGGGTCTCCTGCCGGCTTTGCTCTGGTATTTTGACCGTTTTTCAAGCCAGACTGGTATAAATGTAAATTTCCAGCATGCCGGTCTTAAACGCAAGTTTTCTCCCCAGCTGGGCACTGCTGTGTATCGTATTATTCAGGAAGCCTTGACTAATGTGGTACGTTACGCAGGAGTTGACCATGTGCTGGTCAGGGCAAGGGCAGACAAAAACCAGCTGGCACTAGTTATTCAGGATAGCGGCAAAGGTTTTAACCCGGCCCAGCGTGCTACTGGCATGTCAAGCGGCTTGAAGGGTATGAAAGAAAGGGTACGATTCCTTGGTGGTAAACTGGATATAGAATCCAAACCGGGCGAGGGTACTCATATTATAGTTGAACTTCCTTTGAATGAAGAAATGGGCAGGATAAACGGAGGCAAGCCATGATTAGTATTGTACTTGCAGATGATCATCACATTGTACGCCATGGTCTGAAAGCGTTGCTTGAGGCCGAAGCTGATTTTAATGTGGTGGGTGAAGCTTCGGATGGTATTGAAGCGGTAAATCTAGCTCAAAACCTGCAACCAAATGTGCTGGTAACCGACTTGATGATGGGTGGTATGAGCGGCATAGAGGTCACTTATCAGGTAGTCAAGCGTTCCCCCAAAACGGCGGTGGTTATCCTGTCTATGTATGGTAATGAGGCCTATGTGCATGAAGCTCTTCGGGCAGGGGCATGGGCTTATGTACTTAAAGACTCCACCTCTGAGGAACTGGTAAGAGCAGTTAGAGAAGCTATGCAGGGGCATCGTTATCTCAGCCCGCCGTTATCTGAAAAAGCCATTGAAGCCTATATGGAAAAGACGGCTGAAGCTACATCGCTTGACCCGTATGAGACTTTGACCATACGGGAAAGGGAAGTACTGCATTTGGTATCCCAAGGGTACACCTGCGCTGAAATAGCTGAAAAGCTGTTTATATCACCCCGCACAGTCGAAGTCCACCGTGCCAATATGATGCGTAAATTGGATTTACGTAACCAGACACAGCTGTTACGTTATGCTTTGCAGAGGGGCATAATCCCCCCTGAAAACAAGTATGAAATGTCTGGAAAAAATATGCCTGAGGAAACTACGGGATAATTCGTCCCTTAATTACGTAAACATACGTATATCTATCAGAATAGTTATGGTTTATATTAACTGCGGGCGGATCCTTTCGGGGGAAACTAGGGTGCTTTAGTTAGAGGCAGCTAAAGCTTAAATTTCATCCAGGTCCCCTGCCGTGTGCTGAGCCCTAGGTGTAATCGGTTATCGGAAGGATCTGCCAAATATTTATTGGGGTTTGTTATGTCTGCGCTGGGTTTATGGCTCATATTAGTAGCCCTTATACTTAGTATTGGTAATCATGAGATGCTAAAAGAGCATTAGGCTAAAGATGGTTGCTAAGCTTGGGTAATTAAGATTGTGTATCAAAATTTGCCGCTGTTTAAGCGGTTTTTTATTTGTCTTTAATCCAGTTGGCATTCATCTTGATATGCCGGTGCGATTGTTTCCCAGCCAAAAGTGTCTGTGATGGCGTTTATCAGCATCTGGTTGCTTTTTGGTTCGCCATGGGTTACAAATACCTGCTCAGGTCTGTTTTTAAAACCCTTTAACCAGCGAAGCAGGGTGGGCTGGTCTGCATGAGCTGAAAAAGCCCTTAGCTCCTCTATGCGGGCATGCACCGGATAGTATTGCCCCAGTATCCGAACTTCTTTTACTCCATCAGTTATCAGTCTGCCCAGTGTGCCGGTTGCCTGGAAACCCACAAACAGAATAGTTGATTCGGGGCGGCTGATATTGCTTGCAAGATGGCGTTTTATCCGTCCTCCGGTACACATACCTGAGCCGGCTATTATTATGCAAGAGTCTTTTTCTGCCAGAATAGCTTCGGAGTCCGCTGCCTTATTGGTAAAGTGAAGCCCTTCAAATTCAAATGGCGAACTGCCGTTTTTTACCCAGCCAGTGGTCTCACGGTCATATAGCTCAGGGTGTTCTTTGAATATTTTGGTAATGCTGATAGCCATAGGGCTATCTACAAAGACTTTTAAACGGGGTATTTTGCTCTCTGATATAAGCCGGTTCAGAAAAAACAACAAATCCTGAGTGCGTTCCAAAGCAAAACTGGGAATAACAACATTCCCTCCCAGTTTAACAGTCTGGTTTATTATGTCTGCCAGTTTCAGCAAAGCCCCATTTATATCTTCATGGGTGCGGTCACCGTAAGTAGACTCTATCACAATGTAATCTGCCTGATTTATCAGGTCCGGATTTTTCAGAATGGGTCTGTCCCAGTTACCCAAGTCACCTGAAAAGGCTATTACTTTTTGATGATTATTTTCCGTTATTTTGAGTTCTATACTAGCTGAACCGAAAACATGCCCGGCATTATGAAAGGTGGCGGTTATGTCAGGGGAGATAGTTATTTTCCGGTTGTATGCCACCGTTTTAAACAGGGGGAATACGGCTCGTGCATCTTCTGCAGTATAAAGGGGTATTTCGGGATATTGGGTTTTTCGGCCTTCTCGTTCATGACGGGTCTTTTTAAAAGCAGCATCTTCTTCCTGAATCTTGCCTGCGTCTGCCAGAGATATACGGGCAATTTCTGCTGTGGCTGCTGTTAAATAAACCGGCCCGTTATACCCGTCCTTTACCAGCTTTGGCAACAGACCGCAATGGTCAATATGGGCATGACTGACAAGTACGGCATTCAGGCTTTCAGGCGGTACATCAAAGGGTTGCCAGTTTCGGTTTTGCAGATGCCGTTCTTGGTAGAGTCCACAGTCCACCAGCAGACGGGTGTGGTCTGTCTGTAGCAGGTATCTTGAACCGGTAACATTTTGGGCAGCCCCCAGAAACTGTATTTTTATACTCATATATATGCACCCTCTGCTTTCCTATTATACCTTAACCTTTCAGTATTTTGCGGTAAATAGTAGTGTGCATCTGGACATATATATAAAGTTAGTAAATAAGGAGATATTTCATCATACAGGACAATAATATATAAAAACCAATAACACTATAAGAATGTAATGATAACAAACAAATAAAAGTCTATAGACAAATAATAATACATGAGTATAATAAACTTATAAAACAATACCAGAAAGGAGGTTGTATGAAAGGGAAGTTATTATACCTGCTGGCAGCCCTGTTAATCATTGTGCCAATAGTGTTTAGCGGTTGTACCAGTGACGACAACGATGACGACGGGGATGACGGAACTGTCACCACTCCTCAGGTATTCCGTGTCAATCTGGCAGGTGAACCCAACACCATAGATCCCAACAAGGCTTCTTGGGCTACGGAGAGATCTGTAATCATGCTACTCTTTGTAGGTCTGCTGGACTTTAACTCAGACCTGTCCCTAAAGGCAGCGTGTGCCCAGGAAATTCCCACCGTGGCTAACGGGGGTATTTCAGCAGATGGTCTGACCTATACCTTCAAAGTCAAATCAAACGTGACCTGGAGCGATGGCTCAAAGGTTACCGCCCATGACTTTGAGTATAGCATCAAGAGAATGCTGGATCCCGACACAGCTGCAGAATATGCATCTTTCTACTTTGATATTGTAGGTGCGGCGGCATTTAATGCTGCGGCCAGTGCTGATGCAGCTACCAAGACTGCCCTGCGGAATGCTGTGGGGGTGACAGCGGTAGACGATACCAGTCTGCGCATTACCTTGGCTCAGACCCGCCCCACCTTCCTGTCTATTATGGCTCTTTGGCCTACCTCACCGGTAAAGGAAAGCGTTATTACCGCCAAGGGTAATTTGTGGACTGAAGCCGGCAACCTTATAGGTAACGGGCCGTATACCCTGAAAGAATGGGTGCATCAGGACCACATGACGTTCACTCTCAATACCAATTATTGGGATACCAAGCCCACCCTGACTGAGATTAAGTACCTGATGATTCTGGATGCAACCCAGGAATTATCGGCTTACAAGAATGGTGAGCTTGATATGGCCAGAGTCCCGGTAGGCACGGAAACAGCTACTTTGGCTGATCCGGTTTACGGTAAGCAAGTGGTACGGAACAATGATCTTTCCACTTATGCTTTCCAGTTCAATGTTAATAAAGCCCCCTTTGATAATCTGCTGGTACGCGAGGCTATGTCCTGCGCCATTGACCGGGTAGCCTTCGTGGAGCAGGTTAGAGGCGGGGTAGGTACTCCGGCTTATTCGTGGATTCCGCCCGGCATGCCTGGTTACGATGCTGATTTGGGCAAAGATTTTGCTTTTAATGTCACCAAGGCCAAACAGCTTTTGGCTGATGCCGGCTATCCTAATGGGGTTGGCATGCCCGAACTCAAATTCCAGTATGCAGATACAGCGAGCAACCGAACTATAGCCCAGTTCCTGCAGGCTCAGCTAAAGACCAATTTAAATCTTGATCTTACCCTTGAGCCTATGGAACCGGCAGCCTTTAGTGCCTTTGTGAACAGCGAACAGCATACTTGGGCCTGGTTTGGCTGGGGTGCTGACTATCCTGATCCGGACAACTGGCTACCTGACCTGTTCGGAACCGGTGGTGGCAACAACCATACCGGATATTCAAATCCCGCTTTTGATACGCTGGCCAGACAAGCCATGATGGAACTTGATAATACTCTGCGCCTTCAAATGTGGGCTCAGGCTCAGGAAATTGTTATGGCAGATATGCCCATTGTAACCATGTTCTACCGTGAACGGTTCTATGTTGTACAGCCGTATGTTAAAGGGCTGGAACCAACCGGTATGGATGGCGGCATAATGGGTGATACTTCATTGGTCAATGTCTCTATTGTGAAGTAGTAAGTCTTATAGTCAATATGCAGGGCTCGGCAGCAAACATAAACCCGTCGGGCCCTGCGTATATTAAAGGGTAGCTATGGGAAAGTATATTCTCAGACGAATACTCTGGCTGGGGCTGGTACTTCTGGCGGTGTCCTTTATCACCTTCAGTCTCATGCATCTGGTTCCGGGGGGGCCCTGGGACCGGGAAAAAGAGCTTGCTCCCCAGATTGTAGAAAATCTGAACATAAAATACGGTTTGGATAAACCCTTTTATGAGCAGTATATAAACTATGTCTGGAATGCTCTGCATGGGGATTTGGGTGTTTCTTATAAGTATCAGGACCGCAGTGTGACCGAGATTATCGGTACAGGTCTTCCCATAACGGCTACTCTGGGGGTAATTGCCTTTATATTGGCACTGGTTATAGGCATTCCATTAGGCATGGCGGCGGCTCTCAAGCAAAACTCGGTTATAGATTATGTGGCAGTAGTTTTTTCAACGGTGTTTGCCAGTATCCCTGGCTTTGTCTTAGGTATTTTACTGGTTATTATTTTTTCTGTCTGGTTGCATTGGTTGCCTACCAGTGGTTGGGGAGACTGGCGGCAGATTATCATGCCTGCCTTTTCTCTGGCGGCACTGCCGGCAGCCTATACCGCCCGCATTACGCGTGCCTCCATGCTGGAGGTAGTCAGACAGGATTACATACGTACTGCCAGAGCCAAAGGTTTGAGTGAACGGATTATTCTTTCCCGGCATACCCTGCGGAATGCTCTTATCCCGGTTGTCACTGTGGCCGGACCTGAACTGGCATTTCTGATTGCCGGTTCATTTATAATTGAAAACATATTCTCCATACCCGGTGTGGGACGTCTGTTTGTTCAGGGGGTATTTGCCCGGGATTACGGACTTATTATGGGGACGATTCTTTTTTATGCCTTTGCGGTGGCTATTATAAACCTGATAGTAGACATAATGTACGGCTGGATAGATCCGCGTATCCGTTATGATTAGGTGAGATATGTTTAACCTGTTTTATCGGGCAAAAAAAGAGGTTACTGAATCGGAAACATCTTCCCGGCAGCATCATACGCTTTGGGGTGATGCCTGGGTAAGGTTGCGGCGTAATAAACTGGCGGTTCTCGGGGGGTCTATTATCCTGCTTTTGGCGCTGGCCGCTATATTTGCGCCGCTGTACCTGAAGTATGATTTTGCCACCCAGAATTACGATGCTATTTTGGTAGGGCCTTCAACTGAACATTTGCTGGGTACTGACGAACTGGGTAGGGATGTGTTTTCCCGCCTTATTTACGGTGCCCGCACTTCACTGGCGGTAGGTTTGTTTACCCAGCTGGTAGTGCTTATGGTTGGTCTGCCCATAGGGGCTATTGCAGCCGCGGCAGGCGGCAGGGTAGATAACCTGCTGATGCGGTTCGTAGACATAATGTATGCATTCCCTGATATCCTTTTGATAATTCTGCTGCGTGCCATTTTCGGCGGCAGTATATTTATGATATTTTTGGCCATAGGGCTTGTAGCTTGGGTGGGTATTGCCCGCTTGGTACGTGGGCAGATACTGTCAGTCAAACAGCGGGATTTTGTGGCTGCGGCCAGAGCCATGGGCGGAAGCGGTGCCTATGTAACCCTTCGCCATTTGCTGCCAAATTCACTTGGTCCCATTATAGTTGCCATAACGTTTAACATACCCAGAGCTATTTTTGCTGAAGCCGCTCTTAGTTATATTGGTATTGGTGTCCGTCCCCCCACTCCCAGCTGGGGTACTATGATAGCCGATGGCAATAATGTTATCTATGCCGCACCTTATCTGGTTATTTTCCCGGCTATTGCCATAGCTATACTTATGCTTTCATTCACTTTCCTGGGAGACGGCCTGAGAGATGCCCTTGACCCGAGATTGAGAAGATAAAATGACTAAATTGCTTGAAGTAAAAAATCTGGTAACCCATTTTGTGACTCAGGACGGTATAGTTCAGGCAGTCAACGGGGTTTCCTTTGAGGTTAATCAAGGTGAAATTGTGGCCTTGGTGGGAGAGAGCGGCTGCGGTAAAACCGTGAGTTCTCTGTCCGTACTCCAGTTGATACCTCAGCCCCCGGGCAAGATAGTAGATGGCAAGGTAATATTTGCCGGCATGGACTTGCTCAAAAAGAGCAAAGAAGAGATGCAAAAAATACGCGGTTCGCGTATTTCCATGATATTTCAAGAGCCTATGACTTCGCTAAATCCGGTATTGACCATAGGGCGGCAACTGACCGAAGGGCTTCAATTCCATCTCAAGCTGGACAAGAAAGAAGCTACCCGCCAGGCGGTGGAACTCCTGAAGTCAGTGGGTATTCCACATGCTGAAGGGCGGCTAAACGATTATCCCCATCACTTCAGCGGTGGTATGCGTCAGCGGGTTATGATAGCTATGGCTTTGGCTTGTGAACCTCAGCTTGTTATCGCAGATGAACCTACCACTGCTGTAGACGTAACTATTCAGGCTCAACTGCTTGACCTGATACGCAACCTGACCTTACGTTTGAATACAGCTCTGATTATCATCACCCACAATCTTGGTGTGGTAGCCAGATATGCCCAACGGGTGTATGTGATGTATGCCGGGCAAATTATGGAACAGGGTACTGCTATAGATGTTTATCATAACCCTCTCCACCCGTATACGGCCGGACTTCTTGGTTCTGTACCCCGGCTGGACGAACCCAGACGCACCCGTTTGCAGCCTATAGATGGCCAGCCCCCAGATCTGATTGCACCGCCGCAGGGTTGCCCGTTCGCCCCGCGCTGTGTATACGTTAAGCCGGAATGCAAACTCAAACGGCTTCCGCTGGTAGAAATAAATCCGGGCCATTTTACAGCTTGTCTGGTTGCCCAGGAAGGGGCGTTGCCATGGAAAAAGATATTATCCTTGAAGTAACCAATCTGACAAAATATTTTCCTGTTACCGGCGGATTTTTTGGCCGCAAAAAGCTGGCCGAAGTCAAAGCGGTAGATGGGGTAAGTTTTGCTATTCACAAAGGAGAAACATTGGGTCTAGTAGGGGAAAGCGGAAGCGGCAAGACTACTGTCGGCAAAAACATACTTCAGCTTCAGCGTCCCACTTCGGGTGAAATCTGGTTTAAAAATAAAGATCTGGCCAGTTTGAGCAACAAAGAACTTCGTCCTTACCGCCAGAAACTGCAGGTGGTTTTTCAAGACCCGTATGAATCGCTTGACCCGCGTTTTACAGCCGCAGACATTATTGGTGAACCTTTAAGGTTACATAAAGTAAAAGGCGGAGAATACAATAAACGCATAGCCGAACTTTTAAAGCTGGTGGGTTTGTCTCCATATATGGCAGAGCGTTATCCCCATGAATTCAGCGGCGGTCAGCGCCAGCGTCTTGGGGTGGCCAGAGCTTTGGCCCTCCAGCCTGAATTTATAGTCTGTGATGAACCACTTTCGGCTTTGGATGTATCTATCCAGGCCCAAATAATAAATCTGCTGGATGACCTGAAGAATAAATTTGGTCTTTCATACTTGTTTATTTCACATGACCTGTCTGTGGTCAGACATATTTCAGACAGGGTAATGGTAATGTATCTGGGCAAACTGATGGAAGTGGCAGACCGTGACAGTATGTATGAAAAACCTTTGCACCCTTATACTCAGGCACTGCTTTCAGCCGTGCCTATACCTGACCCGGCGGTTGAGGCTGAGCGTAAGGTGATTATTCTGAAGGGTGAAGTGCCCAGCCCCTTGAATCCGCCCACCGGCTGCGTATTTCACCCGCGTTGTTTCAAAGCCTTTGAAGATTGCCCTAAAGTGGTGCCGGTAATGGGAGAGACTTCGCCCGGTCATCACGTGGCTTGTTTGCTTTATAAAGAATGCTGGCCTTAAAAGGTTTGGTTTAACAGCTATAGATTAGCCGCGGCTGACAGGCAACCAGTAATTAAAGGTGCTGCCTTTTCCAAGTGTGCTTTCTGCCCAGACATAACCGCCGTGGGCTTCTGTCATCTCTTTTACAATAGCCAGACCCAGTCCGCTTCCGCCTTCGCTTCGGGCTCTGGAAGTGGTTACCCTGTAAAAACGGTCAAAGATATGGGGTAAATCTGCCGGGGGTATACCTTCTCCGGTGTCAGCTACTGATACCATTACCCCGGGTTTGCCCTGATAAAGCATGTTCTTCAGGCTAAGGGTAATCTGCCCCCCTGTAGGCGTGTGCCGCAGGGCGTTACTGAGCAAGTTGGAGGTTATCTGGTTTAAGCGGATGGCGTCACCAGTAATGGCAGATGAACCGCTTGAGATATCTGTTATAAGGGAAATGGACTTGTCTTTGGCTAGTATTGATGCCTGCCTGGCCTGACGCTGAACAATATCTGCTATATCCACCTGGGCCATTTCCAGTTTTAGCTTGCCTGATTCAGCCAGAGATATATCCCGCAGGTCCTTGATAAGGCGGGTAAGAGTGGCTGACTCTTCTTTAATGGTGGTAAGGTGATGGGTATCCGCCGCGAATACCCCATCCAGCATACCGTCTACAGTGCCCTCAATAACTGTAAGCGGGGTACGCAGTTCATGGGCAATATCCGCCAGTAGCCTCTGACGAGACTGTTCGTTGTTCTCAAGGTTTTTTGCCATGTGATTGAAACTTTCAGCCAGTTCCCCCAGTTCGTCACGGGAATTCACTTTTACCCGCTGGGAGAGTTTTCCGCTTGCAATTTGTCTGGCACTGCGGTTAAGGATATTTATGGGGCGGATAATCTGATTAGCCAGCAGTAGTCCCAGCCCCAGTGCGGCCAGCCCAGCCAGTGCACCGGATATCCAGATAGACCTGTTCATCTCGTCTAAAAGCTGCTGTTGGGGTTCGGTAATGATGGTAACGGCGGAATTGCCGGTGCTGTTTTGACCGTTGTGCATACCCTTGCCATAACCGCTGCCGGAGGCACTGATGTCACTGCCAAGCCAGTAAAAGTAACCCGCTGCCGTACCGGAAACGCTTACCGTATTGCCGTCTGATAGGTTGTATTCGTCTGTTAAGTGTCCTACCCATTTGTTCTCGGTATCAGCTAATATCAGTCCGCCGGCATTACTTAAAACCAGACGCCCGCCGTTACTGCCCAGCAACTGGACAAGTATGTTATCCACGTTATTCCAGCTCTGGTACTGGGCATAATATGTACCCAGAGTACTTTCCACGCTGGTTATAAATTCGTTGTTTCCCCTGATAATATACTGGCGAAACTGGCTGGCGGTCAGCTGGTTGGCGGCAAAAGAAGTGAGGCCTACCGAAAGTAAAACCGTAAGCAGAAGAGCGCCAAATATTTTATAACTCAGGCGGGACATCGTATTTTTATCCTCTGTCTTTCATCTTGTAGCCCACCCCGTGTACGGTCAGGATATAGGTAGGGGATTCGAGGTTAGGCTCTATTTTTTTTCGCAGATTTTTAATATGGCTGTCTATGGTGCGTTCATATCCTTCGTAAGCTTCGCCCAGCTTGTCCAATATCTGCATACGGGAAAAAACCCGACCCGGACTTACGGCCAAGCTTATCAATATATCAAATTCGGTGGCGGTCAGGTCTACAGTTTTGCCATCAATCTTGACCAGACGCCGTTCCTGATCTATCTCCAGTTGGTCAATAACCAGTGCTGAATCAGGGCTGGGGGGGTATTCAGACCGTCTGAGCTGGACTTTGACGCGGGCTACCAGTTCCTTGGACTCAAAGGGCTTGGTCATATAATCATCCGCCCCAATTTCCAGTCCTATAAGCTTGTCGGTGAGTTCGTCACGGGCGGTAAGCATTATTATAGGTACACGGCTTTCCTTGCGGATTTCGCGGCAGACATCCCAGCCGGATATTTCAGGCAGCATCAGGTCAAGTATTATCAGGTCAGGGTTTTCTTCGTGAAATTTGGCTAGGGCTGTCTTGCCGTCATAAGTAGCTATCACCCTGAAGCCTTCACGTTCCAAATAGGCTTGCAGGATTTCCGCTATCCTTTTTTCATCATCAGCTATCAGTATTTTCTTGGACATGTCCTTCTCATATTATAATGTCAACTGCCAAACGGCAAGGGGCAGGCTTTTGAGACCTGCCCCTTTGATATCAGCTATAAGCGCTTAGCAGGATTGGGCAGGATTATCTTCCGCTGCCCCTTTGTCCGGCACCGCTGCCGTCGCAGACACCGCTGCCACTACTATTGCCGGCGCCAATTCCTGTGCCATCACCGGCACCACTGATAGGCCCGGTTCCGTCACAGGCACCGTTTCCCAAGCCTGCACCGCTGCCAATTCCGGTTCCGTCACAGACGCCATTTCCGGCACCTGACTCGTTACCCGTACCGGAAATCTGGTTGACCATGCGGATAACGTTCTGTTCCATTATCTGCAGGCGGTAAGTACCCTGCTCCCCGGTAATCTGGCCGGCAGTTACCATAGCCTGTACTGCGGCTCTATGCTGTTCCATAAGGGCATTTACCAGAGCTTCAGCAGTGACACCCTGTTTGGCTGCAATTTCGGCCAGAGTTTTACCGCTCTGGCGTTCAGCCTGAATTTCTGCCTGAGTCATATTGAGCAAAGTCAGTACTGTTCCGTCACATTCCCCGGCAAAACTGCGGGTTTGACCGGCAGCTGAGACAGTGGAAAACAGGAACAGGGCGGAGAGGGCAGCCACTACCCCCACGATAGTAAAAACTTTTAGACCCTTTTTCATTTCTGTAACCTCCTCAGGTTGTTATGCAATAACTATACAAGGTGTGTGTGGAGATATTATGGAGGAGGTATGTAAATGGTATGTCAAAATTGGTTCAAGCAGATTATCAGCGGCTGTGGCCGTAACGGTTTACCAGTATGACCCCCAGCAGTGCCAAAAAGCCGCCCAGCAGGCTGATTACGGCCGGTATTTCACCCAGCCAGAAAAAGGCTATGACTATGGCAAAAACCGGGTTCAGATACAGAAAGCTGATTACCTGTGAGGTGCGGGCTTTGGACAAAGCATAGCTGTACAAGAGATAGGATATGGCAGTAGGGAATATGCCCAGATAAACCACCGCCCAGGTAGATGACGGAGGGGCTTCAGATATTTCTTTGAAAAGGCCGGGTGCAAATACCATGAGCAGTAAAGTTCCTGCCCATATGGCATAGGTGGAAAACTCAAATCCGCTGTATTTTTTGAGCAGGGGTTTTTGGAATACTATATATAGGCTGGTACAGATAGCGGCTAGCAACACAAAAAAGGCATGGGGCTCAAAGCTGAGGGTTTGGCCTTCGCCCAGAGTGATTATAACAATTCCCCCGAAGCTGAGAAGTATGCCCAGCCAGCCGGCCGGAGTGAGTTTATCCTTGTAGAAAAATCTGGCCAGCAAAACGCTGAATATGGGGGCGGCCGCAATGATAAGACTGGCAGCGCCGGCGGTGACTGTTTTTTCACCATAATTGAGGGCGGAGTGATACAGGCTTATACCCACCAGCCCCAGCAGAAATATGGCCGGCAAATCCCGTTTGTCCGGCAGGCGCATGCGGGTTATCAGGGCGTATATAACCAGAGCCACCGAAGCCACCAAAAAACGCAGGAGTGCCATATGGGACGGGCTGTAGTCTTCCAGACCCACCCGTATGGCGGCAAAGGCGGATGCCCAGAATAAAGTAGTAAAGACAAGGGCTATTAAAATATGTCTTGGCATGGCTATCTACCGCTTAGGGGTATGTTCAGTTCGGGCTGTTCGGGGCTGGTCTCCTTAAATATAGATGCCTTTTTTAAGAGTTCACGGGCGTTTTCCAGCGATTTCTCGCCCGTTTGGTTGCCTGACAGCATTACTGAAAGTTCGGCAAGGTGTCCTTCAGTATTTAAGTGTTCAATATGGCTGTTTATTCTGCCGTTAAACTCGGTTTTGGAAACATAAAAGTGGTGGTCTGCGTAAGCAGCTATCTGGGGCAGGTGAGAAACGCTTATCAGCTGATGCCCCTGTGACAGCTTCCAGAGTTTTCGCCCCAGCATATCTCCGGAGCGTCCGCCTACGCCTATATCAATTTCATCAAATATCATTACCGGTATATCATCCAAACGAGAAGCAGCACTCTTTAACGCCAGAGTAATGCGTGATATTTCACCGGTAGAAGCTATTTTGTTAAGAGGGCGGAGAGGTTCACCGGGATTGGTGCTTACAAAAAACTCCACCAGGTCTGTACCGCTGGATGAGAAACCAAGTATTTGTCCGTCTACCGGCAAACCATTTTCATCCGCTTGGGTCTGGAAATTTACTTTAAATATTACCTGACCCATATTAAGGTCTGAGAGTTCGGTTTGAACGGATTTTTCCAGTTTCTGGGCGGCTTCTTTGCGAAGTGCACTTAGTGAAGAAGCCATATCTCCAAGTCGGCTTTTTAAGTCTGTTATAGCACCGCCTAGTCTATCTATATTTTGGGCAAAGTGACCTATATTATCCAGTTCGGTTTTAGTTTTAGCCAAAAAGGCCAGTATCTGGGGAATATCCCGCCCGTATTTCCTTTCCAGACTGTGGATAAGTGCCAGACGGTTTTCAATATCTTCCAGTTCCGAGGGGTTAAAATCCAGCCCACGGTTATAGCTTTGCACCAAGCGGATGCTTTCCTCAAGGATGAAGTAGGTATTCTCAACTTCATCTGCCGTGTTTTTTAGGGCGGGGTCTATTTCGGCTATTTTTCTTATAGACTGCATGGCTTGGTTTAAATCTGCCAGTGCGCCACCGTTTTGCCCGCTACAGAGATGTTCCAGTGATTGGTGAGCCAGGGTTTTTAATTTTTCGGTGGAAGCCATAACCTGCCGTTTGGAAAGCAGGCTTTCCTCTTCTCCTTCGGCAAGGTTAGCCGCCTCTATTTCATCTGCCTGAAAACGCAGAAATTCCTGCTGGCGGACAGCTTCACGGTTTATTTTTTCCTGCTCAGACAGTTGCCTTTGCAGACTGGTTAGTTCATTTGCCAGACGGGCAAATTCAGTGCGCTGGGTAGTGGTATGGGCATAACCGTCCAGCATATCCAGATGGAAAGACTTGTTCAGCAGGGACAGGTGTTCGCTCTGGCCGTGTATATCAATAAGATACGGGCAGAGGCGGCTTAGGACAGAACGGCTTATGGCACTGCCGTTTAACCTTAGAACACTGCGTCCAGCCAGTTTGGACTCAAGGCGGATAATAAGGGTATCATCTTCCAGTTCCTGCCCATTTTCTGCCAGCAGAGCGGCTATTTTAAGGCGGCTGGCGGGGTTTAAATAGAAGATTCCTTCCAGAGTAGCTTCGTTGGTCTGGTGGCGGATTTGTTCGTCACCGATACGCCCGGAAAGCAGGCTTTCCACCGCATCTATGACCAGTGATTTTCCGGCTCCGGTTTCACCGGTAATGACATTAAGGCCTTCACCCGGTGACCAGGTGATATCTTCAATAATGCCAAAATTTTTTACCCGAAGTTCAACTAGCATAACACCGCGCCAAACCCGTTTTTTATATTTAAAACCATTATCTGGTTTTAAGGCCGAAAAATCAAGAAAACAGGTTGTGAGATATCAAATTGGGAGCTTCTGATTGACTATTGCTACCTTAGCAGTTAAACTTTTAAAGGTTTTTAGATATTTTGCTGAAAAGCGGGTGAAAAAGTGAAATTAATGGTCATAGGCTGTGGCCAATGCGGCGGGCGCATTGCAGACCAGTTTGCCCTGTTAGGTAAAAATGCCAAGCGTCAGCGCGGCATCAGCATAGTGTCAAATGTTTTGGCGATAAATACCGATATTGCAGATCTATCCGGTCTGGTGCATGTGAAGCCGGATTATAAACACCGTATTCTTATCGGCAGCCGTAAAACCGCCGGGCATGGTGTGGGTAAACTTAATGAGCTTGGAGCCCAGCTGGCACGTGAAGACGGTGATAAAATATTAGACAGTATCCGCGAAACCCGCCTCCTTCAGGATACCGATGCTTTTTTGCTGGTAGCAGGGGCATCCGGCGGTACCGGCTCAGGAGCTATTGCGGTACTGACCAAGATGATAAAAGAACGGTTTGTAGATAAACCGGTTTACAATATGATTGTTCTGCCCTTTAACTATGAAGAAGTCACTGAAGAGCGGACTATTTATAACGTAGGTACTTGTCTGAAATCTGCTTACGGTGTGGCTGATGCCGTGATACTGGCTGATAACCAGCGTTATGTACGTGATTCCTCTTCTATAAGTGACAATTTCAGTAAAATAAATTACCGTTTTGTAGAGCCTTTTTACAACATACTTTCTGCCGGTGAGGAAACCACCCCCCGTTATATCGGCTCAAAGGTGCTGGACGCGGGCGATATTATACAGACCCTATCCGGCTGGACGGTTATCGGATACAGCAAGATCGCGAATTCATTTTTGCCTTTCAAGCTGGATTTCAGAGGCAAGCATGCCGAAACCCAAAAAGGCGCACAGGCTATGGAAGACGCCATTTCCGAGCTTTCTTTGAAATGCCGCCCTGAAGACGCCAGACGGGCTCTTTATCTGCTGTCTGCTCATCCCAATAAAATGAGCATAGATATCATTAAAGAGTTGTCATCTACCTTGAGGGACAATGCCAAACATGCCATTATCCGCAGCGGTGATTACCCCCGGGGTGACAATATGGGTGTGACTGTCATTATGTCTGAGATTTCCAGCCCCAAAAAAGTTATGGATTATTTTGACCGCACCATTCGCTTTATCTCGCTGGATAAGCGTTTGTCACAGGGGTTCAACATGGAAGATGCTTTCGGAAGTATACCCTCTCTGCTGGACTAATAAGCGGGTTGCTATTTATAACTGATAAAAAAGAGCCGTACCTTGTGGTACGGCTCTTGGCATTTAGCTTTATTTTACGGGTCTATTATTATTCGTCCTCGTCAGTTTCTTTGGCACCGGGTTCATTCTGACGTCTAGCTTTATTAGCGGCATACATTTTAGCCAGATACTCCAGACGGTTTTGGGTAACTTCATTTACCTCTTTGGCAGGGAAGTCTACCCTGTTGTTCTTTTCTTCAGGCTCGGAATAATAGGGATTTTCTTCGGAAACTGCTTCGGTCTCTTCCTGAGTCTTATCTGCCGCTGAGTCTGCTTTAATAGCTTCAGGCGTTACGACCTGCGGCTGGTGGGCAGGGCGGGGCGAGATTGCCGGGCGGGTGACAGGCGGTTCACTTGCCACAGCTTCCAGTTTTTCAGCGGTCTGTTTGGTAACAGCGGCTATAATCTGTTTTGAGGTATCTACACTGCTGATAAGTTCTTTAAATACCCCGACCCAAGTCTGAGATACTTCCTGAGCGGCTTTAC
>NZ_JBAZDW010000028.1:17923-18681 GCF_041654235.1 Dehalococcoides sp.
CATCATCAGCAGCTTTGTGGGAAGTTTCCTGTATCTGTTTCACTGCCTGTACTGTATTCTGCTGGACTTCTTCAACCCTGGATACAGTTTCTTTAAGGTGGGCATTGGAAGAATCTACCAGATGCTTCATTTGGGCATTCATGGCTTCCGCTTTGCGGATTTCATTTTGAAGCTTGTTTATAAGCTCTGAAATTTCTGCCGAAGAGTTCTGGCTGAGCTGGTTCATTTCAATTATAGCTTTAGTGGAATTTTTAACATTTGTATCTACATTTTCGCGTATGCGGGCGCCGTTTTCCTGCATCTTGAGCAGGGCAGATTCGGAAGCCCTTACGGAAACATCCGCAGTCTTTTTCAGCATATCTATGGTTTCGTCAGATTGGGAAACAGCATCGCGCGAGGCTCTTATGCACTCGTCACTCATTTCCTTGGCGGTACGGATGCTGTCCTGAGCGGCTTGCTTAGCAGAACGGGTGGCGTCCTCTATGCGGAGCATGGCTTCCTTAGTCTGGCGCACTGCCTCTTCGCAGTTGTCCTTAGCCCAGCGGCTGGTGTCATCTGCCCGTTTTACAGCTTTTTCAAACAGGTCTGTATATTTAGCTAGCATCTCCTCAGACCGGCGGCTGGCTTCCTCGGCTTTTTGGGTATAAAGGGCGGTATATTTATCCATGCTGTCCTGATACTGTTTGGCCGTAGTATCAGCCTTGTCTATGGCCGTTTGAGAGTCTCTGGCAGCAGCTTCGGCTGCTTTCTTAGCGGCT